>NZ_NISU01000001.1:2060220-2360910 GCF_002335805.1 Bacillus sp. FJAT-45350
GAAAAAAGGTATAATTCATCCTTTTCTCACCCTCGTTTTATCCTATTGGAGCTTTAAACTTTGTCCTGGAAAGATCGTTGATGTTGTTAAATTATTAATCGTCATTACTTCAATAATAGACATATTATACTTTGTTGCTATGAGCCATAATGATTCACCAGCTTGAACAACATGAAGTTTTTCAGTTGTCACAGTTGTTGGCTTTTGAATAAATAATGATTGACCTGGATGAACTACAGTACTAGTTAATGAATTCCAGACAATGATTTGGTCGATACTTACACCATATGTACGACTTATCGTCCAAAGGCTGTCACCTGGTGCAACTGTATGAACGTTCATTTTCGTGTTTGGACTCTGGCTAATTTGATTCGGCCCAACAATAGTTAATTGTTGTCCTACAAAAATTGTATCTGAATTCAACTGGTTCCATTGCTTTAGCTGTTCAACTGTTATTTGATGACTTCTAGCAATGAGGAATAGTGTATCCCCTGCTTTTACCGTATAAGTAGTTCCTGAGTTTGAAGAATTTTCATTAGATATTACACGAGTTGCCGAAACAAATCGTGCTTCCCAATAAGGTGAAAATGGACGAGTAATATGTACCCCTTGACTTGAAGAAGCATGAATCATTTCGTTGCTATTCATATAGACTCCTAAATGATTAATTCTTCCATCAAAGTTTGTGTCATAAAAAATAAGATCTCCTTTTCGTAAGTCCCCTTTGCTTACTGCCGTTCCAACTCGCGCTTGATCTTGACTAACCCTTGGTAAAGTAATCCCATGTTGGCCAAAAATATAGGCTGAAAACGAAGAGCAATCAAAGCTTGACGTATTCCCGAGTGGTGCTCCATATTGATATGGTGTTCCTATGTATTGCTTTCCTGTTTCTACAATTCGGTCTGCTACATTTGATGCAAACGCTTTCGTAGGAATGAAAAGTACAATAAGTAGAAGCAAAAGTAGTTTTTTCATGATGTCTTCCCTCCTAACTGAATCATACTGCGAATATTATCCAACTTCACTAGTAGATTACTAGGGAAAAAACGTATAATTGGTAATAATCTAGTAAAAGCTCCATTTCTGTAAATCTAATTCCATTACCTGAGTTGATTTGAACAGAAAAAAAGACAGTATTACGAGGTTGTCATTACCTGTAATACTGTCCTCTATAAAGTTAGCGAATTGACTTGTCTAGACGAAGTAAATCTTCATATGACTCACGTTGAATTGCGAGCTTCGCTGTTCCGTTTTCCACAAAGACAACAGCCGGTCTCGGGATACGGTTGTAGTTATTTGCCATCGAATATCCATATGCTCCCGTACAGAAGACAGCCAAAATATCTTCATGTTTTGCTTTAGGAAGTGGAAGATCCCAAATAAGCATATCTCCACTTTCACAGCATTTACCCGCAATGGAGAACTTGCTATCAGCTTCATCTAATGCACGATTTGCAAGAATCCCCTCATACTCCGCTTGATATAATGCAGGTCGAAGGTTATCACTCATACCACCATCAACTGATAGATAATGACGAACCTCTGGAATTTCTTTTTCAGAACCTACTGTATAAAGAGTCGTCCCTGCATCTCCCACTAATGATCTTCCTGGCTCAATCCAGATTTCAGGTACATCTATACCTAATTGATTAGATTGTTCTTTCACAGCATCAATTGTGGCATTCACATAGTCTGAAACAGGAAGTGGCTTATCTCCTTCGATATAACGAATACCGAATCCACCACCTAAATTTAATACTTTAGGGATATAATTTAATTCTTCTTTCCATTTCTTCACGTGAGTAAAGATTTTTTCGACAGCCATCACAAATCCTGTTGTTTCAAAAATTTGAGAACCAATATGACAGTGAAGACCTAGTAACTCAAACTGCTCTTTGTCTTGAATTCGTTTAATCGCTTTATCAACCTGACCACTTAATAAATCAAAACCGAACTTAGAGTCTTCTTGACCAGTCGAAATATAATCGTGAGTATGCGCTTCTACACCAGGTGTCGTTCGAAGTAATACTGAAATTTTCTTTTGATGACGTTCACTTGCTTGCTCGAGTAAGTCTAATTCGTAGAAGTTATCAACGACGAAGCAACCAATTCCCGCTTCAACAGCAAAATCAATTTCTTCCTTGCTCTTATTGTTTCCATGAAAGTGAATTCTCTCCATTGGAAACTTAGCCGCAACAGCTGTATATAACTCTCCTCCAGAAACAACATCTAAGCTTAGTCCAAGGTCATCAACTAACTCTATCATAGCAATGCAGCTGAACGCTTTGCTTGCGTATGCAACTTGAGCTATTACTCCTTGCTTTTTAAAAGCCTCTTGAAATTGATGTGCTCTTTCTCGAATTAATTCCACATCATACACAAATAAAGGCGTACCAAATTCATTTGCTAACTTCACTGTATCAACTGAACCTATTTCTAAATGCCCAAGTTCATTTATTTTACTAGTACCATGTAAAAACATATTCTTCTCTCCTTAATAATGTTCATTAGAAAAGCAGCTAATGTATAAGGAACACTAGCTGCTATATAGAATATAGAAAGCAATAGTAACCTCAAGTCATAAGAATAGTACTCCACTATAATAAACACTATAGTGACAGTCCGTTACTTATTTAGTAACGACCCAGCAATAAAAGATTGTGGCATCCTCTTTCACTTCGGCAAGTTGACCTTCCCATTCGCTTCACAGTTACCACAAACTCCACAAATGTACTTTTTCACCTTGCACCTCTACCCCATCGTTTTGACGAGGCTATTCTTTATTTGGAATGTCAATTATTATCCCACTCTAACACAAAGAAGAATGAGGAGCAAGCCTCATTCTTCTTTCAGTATTACGATTGTTTAATTGGATCTTTAGGACCAACAATACTTGGTCTCTTTTTAATATTAGGTACTGATGTACGTACAAGTATTTGCCAGAATGCAGCTGGATCAAATGGTAGGAATGGCCACATATAAGGCTTATTTAATGTTTTAATGCTAACTAATAGAAGGAAGAAAATCGCTGTCGCAATAATAAAGCCGGGTGCTTGGAAAATAGCAACGACAATGAGTAGTAATAAGCGAACGACTTTCAACGCAATCCCTAACTCATAACTCGGTGTCGCGAACATCCCTATTGCTCCTAGTGCAACATATAAGATAACTTCTGCTGTAAATAAACCAACTTGAATGGCTATATCACCAATTAATAATGCAGCTACTAACCCAAGGGCGGTTGCTAATGGAGAAGGTGTATGGATCGCAGCCATCCTCAAGAGCTCTATCCCAATTTCAGCAATAAATATTTGAGCAAATATCGGTACATTTATGTCATCATTGGGACCAATAAAATCAATCGCCTCTGGTACCATGTCTGGTGTCATAACCATTAATAACCACAAAGGTAAAATGAATAATGAAATAACAATACCTGCAAAACGAACCCATCGTAGAAACGTTCCAATAGCAGGTGCTTGACGATATTCTTCCGCATGCTGTACATGGTGGAATAACGTTGTAGGAACGATGATAACACTCGGTGACGCATCAACGGTAATAACGACATGACCCTCTAATAAATGTGTAGCTGCCACATCAGGGCGTTCCGTATAACGAACAAGCGGAAATGGATTAAAGCCTTGTTTTACTATATACTCCTCAACTACCTTGTCCGCCATCGTTAATCCATCAATATTAATTGCTTTTAGTTCTTTTTTTATAATATCTACTAAATCTGGATCAGCGACATCTTCTAAGTATGAAATACATATATCCGTCTTTGAACGTTCTCCTACCTGCATAATTTCATTTCGGTAACGTTCATCCCGAATTCTACGTCTTGTTAATGCCGTATTTTGAATGATGTTTTCCGTATATCCATCACGAGCACCTCTTACAACTCGTTCAGTATCAGGCTCGTCAGGTCCTCTACCAGGATAGCTTCTAACATCTACAACAAAGGCTTCGTCTTCCCCTTCAACTAAAATAAATATGAGTCCTGAAAGCATTTGTGAAATGGCATCGTCTAACGTATCAACAAACTCTACTTGTACATGTGTTAGATGATTTTCAATCGCCCTCTTCACATTGTCTGGCTTTTCTTCCCTTGAGTCGACGAGCATTAATTCTCTTAGTACTTCAATGATATATTGAATATCACATAAACCATTTGTAAAGTAAATTTGGATTTCTTTATCAAAGATCGTTAATTTTCTTACCCCGACGTCAAAGCTTTTCCCAATTCCAAGCCTGGACTTAAGAGCAACTTCATTCTCTATAATTTTCTTTGAAATAGGCTGTTTCATTTTCTCTTGCTGCTCACTCATGATTTCCGCTCCTTTCTAAGATAATCTCCACTGCTTTCCTGGTGATGGGAGCGCCTTTTTCCGGGACATCTTGACCAGCCATCTTTCCAATATCACCGACACCTACAACAATAGGTATGTTCATTTCGTCCAATATATATACAGTATCTCCATCAATTCTACCTATTTCCAAATCTTGCAATCCGTTTTTGTCAACTCCATACTCAGTTAAGTTTCCATACCTATCAATGCTTACATCTACCTTCGTCCATTCCGAGAAATGTGTCGTTGACGCAACAGCAATTGCACCAAGTACTTCTATTGATGAATCATTTGCTACATAGCGCATAGCATGTTCACCTGGCCCTTCCCGTTGAAAGCCACAATCATCAAACATAACTAGAACAGGTTCAGTAGGAGCTTTATGAATCAGCTCTACTAACTCTTCACCTGATAACCTTGAAGGGTTCCCTCCTGAGCTCGTTATACAACGGCCACCTATTTGTTTTGCAACGATTTGAACTGCATGTTTCGCTGATTGATCGCCGTCCGTAATGAGAATGACTCGCTTTTTTTCACTCACTACTTTCACCCCCTCGGTTTGAATACAATTGCTACTAAAAAACCAAATAATATTGAAGTAGAAATCCCTACAGATGTAACCTCGAAAATTCCCATCCCTACTCCTAAAAATCCATATCTCTCTGACTCAGCCATCGCCCCGTGAACGAGTGAATGTCCAAAGCTAGTGATTGGGACGGTTGCACCTGCCCCGGCAAAGTCAATGAGCCTATCATACAAATGAAATCCATCTAAAAGTGCTCCGGCAACAACTAAGGTACTCATCATATGAGTTGGCGTTAGCTTCAGGACATCTAGTAAAAGTTGACCTACAATACATATAGTTCCACCAACAACAAAGGCAATTACATATTCCATCATGAATCTATCACCTCAGACTCTAAAACAACTCCATGAGCAATACATGGAATCGATTCCTTTTGTTGCATCATTGTAGGACTAAGAAGTGCTCCTGTAGCGACAACAAGCATTCGTTTAATCTTGCCTTTTTTCATTTCATTCACCAAATGACCATATGTAACAACAGCAGGACATGCACACCCACTGCCTCCAGCAAAAATATTTTGATCTTGGCTGTAAATCATCACACCACAGTCTTGATAATTATTATGGAGGCTAATCCCTTGTTCTTTTAATAACATTTTGACAATGCCACTACCAACTCTTGATAAATCTCCTGTCACTATTAAATCGTAGTCTTCTGCTTTTCTACCTGTATCCTGTAAATGAGCAACAATTGTGTCGCAAGCTGCTGGAGCCATAGCTGAACCCATATCAAATGGATTTTTAATTCCTAAGTCAACAACTTTACCAATTGTAGCCTCACGTATTTTTATCCCTAATTGACCTGGTTTTTTGCTTATTAAAGCTGCTCCTGCTCCTGTCACTGTAAAAGTAGAGGATTCTGGTCTCTGTCCACCAAATTCAGTAGGATACCTGAACTGTCGCTCAGCAGTGGCATTATGACTACTCGTTGCAGCTATTATTTTATTTGCATAACCACCATCAACTAAGACTGATCCCATAGCTAATGTCTCAATAGCTGTTGCACAAGCTGAAAACATTCCTAAAAAAGGAATTCCCATTGATCTAGCAACATAATTCGAAGTCACATTTTGATTTAATAAATCTCCTGCAAGAAAAAAGTCTATTTCTTTTTCTTTGAGATTTTGTTTTTGTAAACATGAGTCAATTGAATCCATTAATAATTTTCGTTCAGCTAGTTCCCAGTTGGCTTCACCGCAATAGAGATTATCATAGCTCGTATCAAAATCTTCTTTTAACGGCCCTTCTGATTCAATTGGACCTACAGCTGTACCCGTTGAAGTGAGATAGATTCCGTCTTCGAATCGCCATGTTTGATTACCAACGAGCTTCACATCGCTCTGCCTCCTTTGTTAGCTAATTAGCGTTTGAACAAGTAGTCTTGTGAGTCCTACTAAATAAGCTGACACAACACCAAACACAATAACCGCTCCAGCAATTTTGAACATATTCGAGCCTATCCCTAGAACAAGTCCTTCACTTTTATGCTCAAGAGCAGCGCTTGCAATCGCATTAGAAAAACCGGTCACCGGAACAGCTGAACCAGCACCTGCAAATTGACCTAACCTATCATAGACACCTAGTCCTGTTAGAAGCGCCGCTAGTAAAATAAGCGTCGCAATCGTAGGACTTGTAACTGTTTTTTCGGTAAGGTCAAAGACTCTAATGTAGAAATTTGATATTCCCTGTCCTATTGCACAAATGGCTCCGCCTATTAAAAAGGCTTTAAGGCAGTTTAGAAGATAGGGTGTCTTCGGTTGATATGGCTTTATTTTCTTTTGATACTCTTTTATTTTTTTCTTCTCAGCATCCACATTCTTCACTCCTTTTACATATCAACGAAATAAATCCAGTGAAATAAAGACCCACATATTTTCCCTAGAACTATCGCCATTAATAAATAAATTATTTTCTCAGCTACACCTATTCGCTTTGCAAGAATTGGAAATACGTTTAGTACTTCTGTCAGCGCGGCTGCAAGTAACCCTATAAACATCCCGGAAGCAAGACCAGTTGGGATAAGTAGAACTCTCCATAAATATAAAATAGAATCTTGTAAACTTACCCACGCTCCTATTAATGCGCCGATAATTATCGCTGCTTCATAGTAATGAATGAACTTACTTGTTTTTGATAATTGTGTAAGTCTTGGCACAATTCCTAATACTGTTAGAAACGCCACAAACCCAGCTCCAACTGCGAGCCCTCCAGAAAGTCCAACAAACATGATTAAAAACGATTTAATCACCATGTAACTTGGTTTCACTTTCACTATTTTCATGAGAAATAATGTATTGGTCTAGGTTTTGTTCATAATTGAACATTTCAACTTCAAGAGGGCTTGGTTCTTCATTCAATCGTTTACGAAATATATGATTAAAGAACAAAATCATACCGAGACCTAATCCTATTGAATACGGTATTTGAAATAGCAGTGGTTTAGGGTTTTCTTCACCTGTGATTGCCATATGAATTTTTTGATGAACCTCTTGCATACTCACATCTTCATGAAAATTCATAATCGCTAAACCTGCCCCTACAAATAACAAAAACCATATGAGGAGAAAATAAACGAGTGCAATTTTCTTTTTCTTAAATATGACTTGTAAGATTGCTTGTGGTGGACCTATAGATTGTACTTCTGTCCCTTGTCTTTCTCTCTGAATAATACGAATAAGCTTCATTACATCAATGACTACAAAATTTTTATCTTCCACTGTAACTTGATGAATCGGTAAACGAACGATAAAATCTCGTAAGTCTTTATCTGTAATGACCTGTGCAACATCCCCAATAGTCACTCGTTGATTAGGTACAACTTGAACTCGATGCCTCATGCGAAGGTACACGGTTTTATTCATTCAACAAGCTCCCCCCAATTGCAAGAAACGTTTTATAAAATAATGGAGAATGGCTAATGGCGAATTTGAATACCATATTCCTCTATATTTTCTAGTTAGGTTTAGTATGGTTAAATAGTGGATTTTCATTCTGAAAGAAAGGGGGAAAATCAATTGTTAATGTGTAATTGTTAATTTCTAATTTTTTAAAGCTTTCTTTCATCCCTAAATTCCCAAAATATTTTAGCTCTCTTAATTAACCATTAACAATTACGTTTGCTAAAAAAAAAAAAAGCAAACGTGCAACTATAAGTCGCCCATTTGCTCTTTAATTTGTTCCAATATTTTCTTTTCGAGGCGTGAAACTTGGACTTGCGAGATGCCGAGTCTGGATGCTACTTCTGATTGGGTTTGGTCTTGGTAATACCGTAGATAGACTATTAATCGTTCTCGTTCTTCTAGATGACGGATTGCTTCTTTTAAGGCAATTTTATCAAACCATTTGCTTTCCGAGTTATCAGCAATTTGGTCTAAGAGTGTGATTGGGTCACCATCATTCTCGTACACTGTTTCATGTATAGATGATAGAGAACGACTTGCCTCACCAGCAAAGACCACTTCCTCTGGCGTGATTTCTAATTGCTCTGCAATTTCATTTACGGTAGGAACACGTCCAAATTTTTTTGAAAGATCGTCCTTCACCTTACGTATTTTGTTTCCTAATTCTTTAATGGACCTACTTACTTTCACTGTTCCATCATCTCGAAGGAAACGCTGAATCTCACCAATAATCATTGGTACTGCATAGGTGGAAAACTTAACATCATATGATAAATCAAATTTATCAACCGACTTAATTAAGCCAATACAACCAATTTGAAATAAGTCATCTGGCTCATACCCACGGTTTAAGAAGCGTTGAACAACACTCCAAACTAACCGTGTATTTTTATTAACAATTAAATCTCTCGCATCTTGGTCACCAGCTTGACTTTTTTCGATTAATTTCTTTACTTCGTCATCTTTTAGATAGGCATCACTTTTCTTACCTTTTACCTCCACATCCATAAGCAGAACTCCCTTAATTGCACATTGCTTTACTTTTTGATAGATGCTTTTTCAAATAGACAGTCGTCCCCATTAAAGGCTCCGAAATGACTTTAATTTCGTCCATGAAATTTTCCATGATCGTAAAGCCCATTCCTGAACGCTCTAATTCTGGTTTCGTTGTGTACAATGGCTGTCTAGCTTCGTCCAAGTCATTAATTCCTACACCTTCGTCTTTAATTGTTAATTCTACGATTCCATTATCTAAACTAACTGAAATATACACCATACCGTCTTGTTGGTTATAATAACCGTGAATAATTGCATTTGTTACTGCTTCAGAAACAACTGTTTTAATTTCTGTTAGCTCATCCATCGTCGGGTCAAGTTGAGCAACAAATGCACCTACAGTTACTCTCGCAAAAGATTCATTTTGACTTAAAGCAGAAAATTTCATTTCCATTGCGTTTTTCATATTACGCCACCCCCAACGTTTCTAAAGCAAATTGTTCACTTTCCTCGAGTCTGACAATCTTAAATAACCCAGACATCTCAAACAATCGCTTTACCGTCGGAGAGATTGCACAAACAACCATTTCTCCACCAATATTTTTCACTTGTTTATAACGACCTAAAATAACACCAAGCCCTGAACTATCCATAAAAGATAATTGTTCTAAATTTAATACAATATGTTTTAATTCGTTTTGTTCAAACTGTCTCTCAACTTGTGTTCTTAAGTTTTCAGCTGTATGGTGGTCCAATTCTCCTTCCAAACGAACTAGGAGAACGGAACCTTTACATTCAAGATGAACCGATAAACTCACCAATCTTCACTCCCTCTATGTTTGTTTCGGCGCCAAGAAGAAGACGCCCTTTATTTTCCTGTATGAGAGAGTTTCGATAAACAGAGGGGTCAGTCCTGCTCGCTGACAAAACTAGTGCTTTTTTGCGAAAACTAGTCTAAATTCGCAAACATAAATATTTAGATTTTGAAATTAATAATTCATCAATCATAATTAATAATTACATTAGTTCCCTGCTACCTTACCAAACGTTCGTTTAAATAGTTGCCACCAAGTTGCAGCTTCCACATCTTCACTAGCGACTAACGTAGTTTCTGATAAAACTTTTCCTTCTTTTTCAATCACTAAAGAACCAATAGGCTCACCTTTTTTAATTGGTGCTTTCAAATCTTCTTTCAGTTCAACTTTTTTTGTAGCATCATCTATTTTTTGGCCCTTTTTAGTTAAAATTGAGACAGGCTCGCTCGTAACAGCGGCAACTATTTTTTTCTCACCTTTGCTTACTTTTACTTCAGCAATTTCTTGATGACGCTCATATAAACTATGAGTCATATATTGACTGAAAGCATAATCAAGCATTTCAGTTATTTGGCTATTTCTCTTTTTCGGTGTTGGTGCGCCCATAATAACACTAATAACTCTCATATCATTTTTTGCTGCTGTCGCAGTTAAGCAGTATTTTGCTTCACTTGTAAACCCTGTTTTCAATCCATCAACACCTGGGTAAAAACGGACTAGCTTGTTTGTATTTACTAACCAAAACTCATCTTCAGTACCTTGACGAAGATAATCTTCATAGATTCCTGTGAATTTTGTAATTTCTTCATATTTCAATAATTCTTTTGAGATAAGTGCCAAATCTTTCGCTGTTGTATAATGATTTTCAGCCGGTAATCCGTTTGAATTTAGGAAATTCGTATTAGTTGCCCCTAATTCCTCTGCCTTTTCATTCATCATACGAACAAATTCTTCCTCGGATCCTGCAATATGCTCTGCCATTGCAACAGACGCATCATTACCAGAAGCAACAGCTATCGCTTTTAACATATCGGATACTGTCATTTCTTCACCTGGCTCAAGAAATACTTGTGAACCCCCCATAGATGCAGCTCGTTCACTCGTTCTTACTTTGTCATCCCATTTAAGCTGTTCATTATCGATAGCTTCCATAATTAAAAGCATCGTCATAATCTTCGTCATACTAGCTGGAGGAAGTGGTTCATCACTATTTTTTTCAAATAGAATCGTACCAGTATCTCTCTCCATTAATATAGCCGATGAAGCATCTGGAGCTAATTGGACCCCTTCTGTTGCTCCTACTGTTGGTACAACAAGTGTGAAAATAAACATTAGCGTAAACAGACTAGCCCATAATTTCCTCATATCGCAAACGACCTCCATTGTTTTTTTATTATATTGTTCTTTCCAATTCTAGATTTTCTATACATGATTTTTCATTTAAAAGTAATTTTTACCAAATATGTTCACTCAGTAATATGTTGAAGCTACTACAACCAAAACAAAATAAGAGTCAAGGAATCCTTACTCTCCTTGACTCTTATTATTTTGAAACATCCTGGCCTATTCTATTGTGGTAATGGCTTCACTCACTATGCGTCATAATAGGAGAAAGCACTCCTAGTATGACTTAAAAGATTACAGTGGCCCCGCTCATTCCTTTATTTAATTTCGTCATATATAAGTGTTGGTTTAACCGTAGCATCCTTTGTAAATGAATAGGAATTTAAAATGATTTCAACGACATTTTGAACGTGTTCCGTATTACTATGAATGGTTGCTATCGTTTCGTTTTCTTGTACTTTATCTCCAATTTTCTTTTCGAGCATAATACCCACTGCTAGGTCAATTGTCGAATCTTTTGTTACTCTCCCTGCTCCAAGCATCATCGCACCTATGCCAATTTTATCTGCAACAATAGATGAGACATACCCATCTGTAGGTGATTTCACTTCAATCTGATACATCGCTTTCGGTAACTTTGTTGGATTATCAACAATCGTTGGATCCCCACCCTGTGATGCTAAAAATGTACGGAGTGTATCTAACGCTTTTCCTGATGAAATTAGCTTCTCTAGCTTCTTTCTAGCCTCTTCAACTGAAGAAGCCTTTTCAGCTAGATACACCATATGGCTGCCTAACGTTAAACATAACTCTAATAAATCCTCAGGACCATTTCCATTCAACGTATCTATCGCCTCTTTTATTTCAAGAGCATTCCCAACCGCTTTTCCAAGGGGCTGGTTCATATCAGAAATTACGGCCATTGTTTTTCTACCTAGGTGATTGCCGATTTCCACCATTGCTTCTGCAAGCTCACGAGATTGGTCAATTTCTTTCATAAATGCTCCTGAACCAGTTTTTACATCTAATACAATCGCATCCGCACCAGAGGCAATCTTTTTACTCATAATCGAACTAGCTATGAGTGGTATCGAATTGACGGTCGCAGTAACGTCACGTAGACCATAGAGTTTTTTATCTGCAGGTGTCAAATTGGCACTTTGTCCAATAACAGCTACTTTATTTTGATTTACAAGGTCAATAAATCGTTCATTTTCAAGTTCAACAGTTAAGCCAGCAACTGATTCAAGCTTATCAATTGTTCCACCGGTATGTCCAAGCCCCCGACCAGACATCTTTGCAACTGGCACACCCGCTGCAGCGACTAAAGGAGCTAAAACGATGGTTGTTGTATCACCAACTCCACCTGTAGAATGCTTATCAACCTTTATCCCACTAATCGCAGACAAATCAATTTGATCACCTGATTCAACCATTGCCATTGTTAAAAAAGAACGTTCTTCTGTAGTCATTCCTTTAAAGAAAATTGCCATTGCTAATGCTGACATTTGATAGTCTGGAATTTCTTCATCCGTATACCCTTTTATAATAAATTTAATTTCTTCATTAGATAGCGCAAGTCCATCACGTTTCTTTTCAATTAAATCAACCATTCGCATTCCTATCACACCCTTCTGAAGAAAAGCTGTATTACTATTTTTGCTTTCACTTAAATATCCTTCAAAAAACTCTTTCCATGCTTTGGCACATTAACTTTGAAGTTATCAGCAATTGTTGCACCAATATCTGCAAATGACGTTCTAACCCCTAAATCTTTCGCTTCATTTTGTCCTTTGTAATGGACTAGCAGTGGTACATACTCTCTTGTGTGATCTGTACCTGGATGCGTTGGGTCATTTCCATGATCCGCAGTTATAATTAGTAAGTCCTTATCTCGTAACCTGTCTAAGACTTCTTTTAAACGACTGTCATATTCTTCTAAAGCTTGACCGTATCCAATCGGATCACGTCTATGCCCAAATTTAGCGTCAAAGTCGACTAAATTTAAAAAGCTTAAGCCTGTAAAATCTTTTTCGAAAGAATTTATGATTTTATCCATACCATCATCGTTAGAAATTGTACGGATTGCTTCTGTTATTCCTTCCCCATCGTATATATCAGAAATTTTCCCCAGAGCAATTGAGTCTAATCCACCGTCTTTCAACTCATTCATTACCGTTCTACCAAAAGGTTTTAACGCATAATCGTGGCGATTCGCCGTTCTCATCCATTCCCCTTGGATACCTAAAAATGGTCTAGCAATAATTCTACCAACCATATATTCTGGAGCAAGAGTTAACTCCCTTGCTTTTTTACAAATCTTATATAGTTCATCCAGTGGGACTATTTCTTCATGTGCTGCTATTTGAAGGACTGAGTCTGCTGACGTATAGACAATCAAAGCACCAGTATCCATATGCTCCTTACCTAACTCATCTAGAATTTCAGTGCCAGATGCAACTTTATTTCCAATAATTTTTCGACCAGAGAATTCTTCTAACTCTTTTATTAGTCCATCCGGGAACCCATCAGGAAATGTTCGAAAAGGCTCCTTAATATGTAAACCCATAATCTCCCAGTGACCTGTCATTGTGTCTTTTCCATTTGAAGCCTCTTCCATCTTTCCAAAATGAGCGATTGGTGCCTCTACTTTCTCTATTCCTTTAATTTCGCGAATATGACTTAGACCAAGTTTCGCCATATTTGGCATCTTCAGTCCATTCATTTTTTCTGCGATATGTCCTAACGTATCAGATCCTACATCGTTAAAATCAGCAGCATCAGGCGCTTCTCCAATACCTACAGAATCTAATACAATTAAGAATATACGGTTAAATCTATAGTCAGACATAAAAATCCCCCTACTGTTGTTTGTTATTATTACTATACCCGGAAATTCAGTTATGAATTATGGGTTTCGAATTGCAAATTACCGCGGTTGAATATATTCACCCGCGGCATTTATTTAATTCTATGTTTTAAATTAATCATCACTCACTACTTCTTTGCTCTTTCAAATTAATGACTAATAATTCATCATTCATAATTGCCTTTTATATCACGCTCTCGGATGGAAACTAGAATACACATCTTTTAGCCTTGCCTTTGTTACATGAGTATAAATTTGTGTCGTTGAAATATCCGCATGTCCTAACATTTCCTGAACTGCTCGTAAGTCTGCCCCATTTTCTAATAAATGTGTAGCAAAGGAATGTCTAAGAGTATGGGGGGTTAATTCTTTCTCGATATTAGCTTTTATCGATAATTTTTTTAAAACTTTCCAGAACCCTTGTCTTGATAATGGATTTCCGTGGTGATTAACAAATAAAATATTATGGTTCTTTTTCTTTAGAAGCTCTGGTCTTGCTTCGTTTATGTACTGAAGAACAATCTGATTTGCGATGTTACCAATAGGAATGATTCTTTCCTTTTTCCCATTCCCATCGCAGCGAATAAAACCCATATTCAAGTGCATATCCTCCAGCTGCAAAGAACAAAGTTCAGAAACACGAATACCAGTTGCATATAATATTTCTAACATAGCTTTATTGCGAATATCAAAAGAAGTATTTCCATCTGCCGAGTCTAATAGCGCTTCTACTTCTTTCATAGTCAATACTTTTGGAATTTTCTTTACTGCTTTTGGTGATTCGATATGTAATGAAGGGTCTTTCTCAGTAACCCTTTCTCTTTGTAAAAATTGATGAAATGCTCGTATCGAGGATATCGTCCGTGCAATTGTTGTATCAGCTCGCCCTTTATCTTTAATAAAGTATAAATAATTCATAATCGTTGACCGTTCAATTTGATTTACAGTTTGTAATTGCTCTACATTCTTAATGTATTGTTCATATTGTGTTAAATCTCGACGATACGATTGGATTGTATTTTGAGAACGACCTTTTTCAACACTAGTATAATGAAGGAAATCTTGTATATGATTCTCCAAAAGAGTTCCCTCCTACATAAAAGTTGAGAATGATAGTTACTCACCGAAATGATAGAAAAGCATTAAACGGTCAACCCAAGTTGACTCTGTTTCTTCCATCTGAAATACCTTGACTGCTCGCCCTTGCGGCTCATCGTAACGGTGATAGCTTTCATATTCCTCACTAATCCATAGAATACCATAATAGAACATAAGTGTGCATCCCATAAATAATATAAACACTTTACATGTATTCCATACAAACTCAAATAATGAGCCCATATCATAACCTCCTAAGTAAAAAGCTAGTCCTTTTTAAAATGTATGCCAAAAAGTGACTAGAATATACTAGGAAAGTGCAATTATTAGTGAAGAAATATCAAGTTGGATTATAGACTGTGTGTTCTACTTGCAAATTTTAATTCTCACAAAAAGAAAAAACCTCTCATCTGAAAGGTTATTGTTGTTGTTCTTCATCCTCTTTATGGTTATCGATACAGCGGTGGCAAATCCCATGGAAAGTTAGTCTATGGTCTTTTATCTTAAAATTAAAGTCTCTTTCAACAATTTCTTCAACATCCCCAAGTAAGTCGTCTTGGATTTCGTCAACTGCACCACAGTCAATACAAACTAAATGATGATGAAAGTGAGCTGCCCCTTCTTGACGTAGGTCATACCTAGATACACCATCACCAAAATTTATTTTATCAACGACTTTTAATTCATTTAAAAGCTCTAATGTACGATAAACAGTAGCCAAGCCTATTTCTGGCGCCTTCTCTTTAACTAGTAAATAGACGTCTTCCGCACTCAAATGATCTTCCTCATGTTCTAGTAGAACTCGTACGGTTGCCTCACGTTGTGGGGTTAACTTGTAGCTTTGCGAATGCAATTGCTTCTTTATGCGTTCTATTCGTTTCTCCATCTGTTATTGCCCCTCCCCTTATTTCCTTTATATTATATTCATTTCAAATAAGGGTGTCAAATGATAGTCATTATCGCAACAAAATTATAATTAATACTATTTAATAATAATTACCCCATTGAACTTATTACAATTCTCATTAATACTGGAGAGACATACGCTTCAAAAGCTGAAGCTATCGCAAGAACTGCCCCAACACACAAAATCAACATAGAATACCGTAAGAATTGAGGAAACACTGGTTCATTATTTCTTTTAATAAACTGGTTACGAATCATTTTAAGAGAAAAGGCAACCGCTGCTGTAGCAGTGATAATAAATGCTGGAACAAGTAGAAAATTCTGTGGCATGACTGAAACGAACGAAAGTAGAAATCCTGTCATTCCCATTTGATTGACAAGAAATCCAACAGTAAAGCCAACTACAACTCCCTTAAGAAATAAAAGAATTAATATAACAGGTAAACCAATAATTGAAAGTCCTAATATCCACATTAAGCCAACATACTTAGCATAATGGGCGAAACTAGCACTAAACATTGCTGACGCCTGTGCAAAATGACCTTCTGACACTTGTCCGAAAAACTGATTCAAATACATATATAAATCGTTTCTTTGCGCTAAGCTCAAACTATTAACGACAATTGCCCCAAAAACGATACCCATTAAAAATAATACAATCGTAAAAAGATAGATAGGCCGATTCTCTTCAATATGAATAGCAATTGCCTGTCCTATTCCATTCCTTTTCATTATCTGCACCCTCCCTAACGCTCTTACTTAACTCTATGAGTCCAACATGAAATCTATGACCTGAAGATAAAATTAAAAATAAGGGTGCTTAAATAATGGATCTTCTCTCTACTACTATTACATTTTACTAGATTGATAGACTTCATAATAAGAAGGAATGTGTTAGTTAACTAGGAATTATCACCTTGAATATACATTTACATTTGAAAAAAGGTCGAGGATGGTTATTCCACCTCGACCTTTCCGTAGCGACCAGCACCTCCAAATTGAATGTGTAGTTCGCCGTTTCTAGCTTTTATAATTCGTTTAGCAACTTCCTTTGTACATACTTTTTCTAACTCTTCCAATGTTGCATCATGAATTATACTCATATCTGTTCCAAATTTGTTTCTTAATTTCTCCAGAGTTTTAGGTCCTAACTTTGGAATATATTCTAATGGTATTTGATGATGGTATGGAGGTCTATTATTATCTACTTTCTCACTAGTTAATTGACCGATTCGTTGTAAAACTCCCATCGTATATCTTTTATATCCACAAATCGAACAAAGAAAATCATGTTTATTACTCTCTTCATATACAGGAGTAAAACACGCCTCACAACTAGTAAAATAATATTTCCCTAGTCTAGGGTCAAGTCCGTAGTTTGCTACCACTCCTCTATTATCCTGAAGGAGTAATGCTTTTCTTAATTCCGAAAAAACCGGTTCCCTCATACGAATAATCTGATACTCACGAGCAATTTTTTCAAGGGAATGTGCATCTGAATTAGATAGAAATGGAACTCGCTTCAACTCTTCTATGTTTTGCACCATATTTGTATCAGAACTTAAGCCTAGCTCAATTGCATCAATCATATCCGGATCAAATACTTCTGATAAACTAGTTTCCACACCTTTACCATATAAACTCTTATGCGGGGTAAACACGTGAGCAGGAATAAAGAGACCATTAAGTTCTTTAACCTTCTTCTGTAATACAATCCCCTTTTCATAAATCCGTTGTGAACTTAATGAAATGTTTTTCATTCGATCCTTTAGCCACTGACTAAAATGTTTTAGTTGTTCTAGATAGGGAAAGTAGACTAATACATGAATAGGACCTTTGCAAGTTTCATCATATACTTCAAGTTCTGAACCTAAGAACAGGGTTAGACCATTATAATGAATGCCACCCAATTCATGCTCAGTTGCGCTATCATTTAGAAGAGCTTCAAGTTCAGAAATGACTTCTGGTACATGACAGTCAATTATACCGATGCAATCTAATCCTTTCACATTACATGCAAAGTCTAATACTGCTTTTAATGTCAATGATTTAGCTGCTGTTATTTTCACAGGTCGATTTGTTTCAGTTCTACCTATATGGATATGCAAATCAACGTAATAATCTTTCATTGAACTCATTTTAATTTTATTTAAAACTTCTCAATTTTAAATATTGAATTGCATAAGCTGTTTTAGCATCGTATATCTCTTTGGACTGAATCATTTCTTCAGCTTGGGCAAGTGTTGCTTCTATCACTTCTACAAACTCATCATCGTCTGTTTCTTGCTTACCAGGTAGAAGTTTATCAGTAAAATACAAATGAACAATTTCATCTGCAAATCCAGGTGATGTATAAAATGAAGTAACATGTTCTAATTCAGCTGTTGTAAAGCCAGTTTCTTCTTCTAACTCTCGTTTTGCACAATCAGCAGGGTCTTCATTTGCCTCAAGTTTACCAGCAGGAATTTCAACGATTACCTTTTCGAGAGGCTTTCGAAATTGACGAATCAGAAGAAGCTTCCCTTCAGGGGTTAAGGCAATAATTGCTACTGCACCGGGATGATTAATAAGCTCACGTTTGCTAGTTTTTCCATTAGGAAGTTCAACTTCATCAATTTTCAGGTCAATGATACGTCCTTTATAAACTGTTTCTGATGAAATCGTTTTTTCAAATAATGAATCTGACATTTTTTATCCTCCAGTACTAATCATTTTTATCTTACATATAGTCTATCATAGCATGTCCAAAAGATAGAATTATTTCAAAAGACTGTAAGAAGTATTTCGATTCACTACAAAATACTTCTTAAAAAATTTTGAGGGGGAAACAACAATGAAAATTTATGTGAAAGAAAATGGGATTACGTTCGCAGGAAAAGCATGGGAAATAAAGGCTGCATTAAAAAAATATATGACGACCTATGAAACGATCAAAGAATGGACAAACCATAATGAAACTAAAATGTATCAACCTGCTTCTAAATAAAAGATAGTAGCTACGAAGACTCCATAAAAAAAAGCAGGGTCATCAAAATAATCTCTGCCCATCGTTTTAATCGTAATCGGGTACTCTTTTACAAATTGTTCCCATTTCCGTAGAAAAGAATCATCTATCCTTTTCCAAATAATGTTGTGTTTATTATTCACTAAATTACTCTGTTCTTCTAAATGTACACGCCATTCTTCCTTTAAAAAAGGTAATGGCAGAATACTCTTTGGATACGTAAAATCCTTTAATGGTAATAATGTATGATGACTTATCCCAATATGGCGTTCTCTTTCGTCCTTAAAAGAAATTCGTGGAATCCAAACAGGTATTCCACCTAAAGCTCCTACAATATTTGCCCAATCTGCAAGTACTGTGCCACTAAATCCATACTTTGTTCCAGTTCCAACAACACCTGGTCCTAACGATATAATTATCAGATCGCTATTTAGTTTTTCTACAGCGAATTGTAATGCCGTTTGCAAATTTACAGCCTCGTAATCTCCACCAAATGCTTGCCCGATTGTAATCGTGTCAAAAAGCTTATCTTGCTTTAACTGACGAATATGCTCACTAATTGCTAGTGGAATTGCTGCCTGATCACTAATAATTACGGTTATTTTCTTGGTTGGATCTATAACTTTAACTGTTGAATAGACAATAGGAATCATGCTATGAAGCTCACCAAGTAAAATCTTTTTTCCATCAAGCTTGCATTCCTTTTTAAAAATTTGATGGTCGGGGCTTTCTTGAGCTTCTACTGACAAGACACTATGTTGACTTGGTAAATACCTTGCCTTTATTATATGACCAACTTCTTCACGTTCATAAGGCGCTGAATCAAGACTAGCTTTTACAATATCCCAGCCCCCCGTACCTAACGCCAAATGTACTGCCGTATGATTAACAATTACTCTTTTGCCATCATCAGTTCTTTTTTGAATTGCTTTGTAGAGCATTGCCTTTTTTGCTCCGTCAGATGTTTCTAATAATTGTATATTATCATCCTCAAAGAGAATCTTTTTTACTTCTACAACAAGCTCCTTATACATAAAGTCCCTCCAGAATAGAGATGACGTTCAACTACATCCATATTCACCTTTTTAACAAATTAGTATACTTAGTATGTGCTATATTCTTTAGGCTACCGACCTTTGATTGTTACTTCATCCATTATCACCGAATCATCTAGAAATAATAACTACAAAAGGAAGTTACTCATGTAGAAATCAAGCAAATAAAAAAAGAGCAAGTAAAGGACACCCCTCACCCACTCTTAGTCTAGCATCTGTAATAAAATCGACTCTAGTCCTTCATAGTTAACTTCCCCACGAATTACTTGCTGAATCACACCTTCTCTATCAATAATATACGTCGTCGGAAGGGCAGATATCTGATAATCATCAGCAACTTCCCCATCTACATCAATTACAGTAGGAATCGTAACATTCAAATCAATCATAAATTCATCCATAGCTGTTTTTGTTCGTTCATATTTATTCATATTAACACCCAGTACTGTAACACCTTTATCTTGATAGTCATCATAAAGTTTCATCAAATCGGGCATTTCTTTAATACATGGTGGACACCACGAAGCCCAAAGGTTCATTACTATAATATCTCCATGAAAATCCTCTAATGAAGCTTCCTCGTCTGTTCCCCAAACAGGAAGAATAAAATCAGGTGCTATCATCCCTTGCTCTGCCCCTACTTGATATTGAGGCTCATTTGTTATAACTAGGAAAGCAACCAATGCTCCAGCGATTAATAATACTATCGCACTTATAAATCTACTCTTGCTCATATAAACCTCCAACAGTTTAAATTACGAATATAATATTAGTTATGAATTAAAAGAACTTGAAAAGATAATTTACCTTATCGACAATATCACTTTGTAATTCTTAATTTTCTAATTCTTCGTCTAAATTTGCGAGTTCACTTGATTTTACCATTCATAATTACCTTAAATTATACCTGTGTTTAATTCTGTAATACAATGATGTTGCTTAGATTGACACATTTAGAAGAAAAATCAGTTCTTTATTAATCTAATAAGTTTTGCTAGAATGAATTAGCGTATGAGCTTATTTATCGAAAGGAGTATGTTATGTCAGTTATTGAAGCATTAATCTTCGGTATTGTTCAGGGAATAACTGAATTTTTACCGGTATCTAGTACAGCACATATTGTTATTACACAAATGGTTTTTGGATATACGTTTCCTGGGCTAGCTTTTGAAATCTATTTACATATTGCTTCAATCCTAGCAGTTATGATTTATTTTCGCAAAGATATTGTTGCGGTAGTTACAGGTTTTTTTGCATTTTTTAAAGAACGTTCAAAGGAAAATAAAGTTCATTTCTTTTTTGCCATTTATATTGTAGTGGCAACAATGATTACTGGTGTTTTAGGTATGATATTAAGTGATTTTGTTGGAGATACAATGAAGACACCTATTTTCATATCAATAGCTCTAACAGTAACTGGATTTGCTCTTATTTTTATTGAACGATTCCACAGATACGGCTCTCGTACTGATAAAGATATGACATTTGTTGACTCGGTAATCGTCGGTCTTGGTCAGACATTAGCTGTATTCCCTGGTATTTCACGCTCAGGTTCAACCCTAGTTGTGTCACTATTATTAGGTTTGAATAAAGAAACGGCTGTAAGATACTCATTCTTATTATCTATTCCCGTTATATTAGGATCTACTGTACTAGCATTTGATGAATTAGGGTCAGGAATGTTTTCATCTATCGGAGCTCCAGCATTGATTGTTGCATTTATTTCTACATTTATCTTCTCTTGGTTAGGAATTGTTTGGTTAATTGAATTCTTGAAAAAGAGTAAGCTTATCTACTTTGCAATCTATTGTTTTGCTGTTGCGATTTTAGTCTATCTATTTATTGACCCAACAACAGTTATTGATGTGTAATTTACTCAAAAGAAAGGCGAGGATGTTAATTAACATCCTCGCCTTTCTTTTGCAATTAGTTATTGACACTTTCTTCAAACGATTCTCTGAGCTTCTCTACTTCTAGTCCATGACCGATAATGATAATGCAAGGGTCAATTTTTTTATCTTGTTGTATTTTCGAGAGGTGAAGTTGCCCCGATGCGTATTGAAATTGAAACGGTCTTGGTGTTTCAGTTAGTTGTACAATCCCCTTGGCCCTCACAACAGTGTCTGGTAATTGCTTTAACCACTTTTCTAGCATTATTCTGTCAATTACTGAAATGCCGTCAAACTTTATTGCTTGAAATAAATGTGGATGGTCGTGTTCATGTTTATGACTGCACCCTTCATGTTGCTCATGTTCAGGCCCATCACAACATGAATGTTTGTACTCTTCTTTCAAGTGCATAGAAGTCGTTTTCATTCGCTCTTTTAACAGAACATCTATTCCAGCTTTACCATAGGATGCTTCAACCAATTCTGCACTATTAGATATTTCTGTGATTTTCTTTTTTACCTTTTTTAATTTGTTCTGGTCAACTAAATCTACTTTATTAAGTATTGTTAGTGTACTATTTGTTACCTGTTGCTTAAGTACTGTACGTATATCCTTTGAGCTTGAGAAAATACTTTGATACTCAAGGAACCTACTCGCATCAATTAAACTAATTACTGATTTTATTTCTACATCATTGATTAACTGTGGATGTGTCAAAGCCTCAATTACTTCTGCCGGATTTGCCACACCTGTTCCCTCTATTAATAACACGTCTAATTGATTGTTATCTCTTTTGTACATTTGAATGAATTGATCTAGCTCGTTTGTTAAGTCATCTTGTATTGTGCAACAAATACAACCATTTAATAGTTCAATCATTGGAGCATCATCTTGAAATAAATCTTTCTCTACATTGACCTCTCCTAGCTCGTTCAACACAACCCCAGCGTTTAATCCTTTTTGTTTATAATACTTTACAATATCAGTAAGAACCGTTGTTTTTCCACTACCTAAAAAACCAGTGATCAAATAAACAGGAATTTTACTAATGCTCATTTAACTTCCCCCAACGTGATAGTTTATCTTAAACTACTTTTAAATTACTTACATCTTATCAGAAATACAACAAAGAACACAAATGAGAATCATTCTGATTTAACTTTTAATATCTATGTTTCATCTATAAAAATATGTGTTAAAATACTAGGTAGCTCAATAACTTTTATGAAAGAGGTAAACATAGCGATATGAGATTAAAAGAAATGCTTACATCTATAGCGAAAGATTTTACCGGCGTACTGTTGCTCGCATTCTTTCTCATTCTATTCTTCAATATAGAAACTTTTAAAAATGGGACTAGCTTTATCGACAATATCCCTAATTCTTGGTTTACTGTAAATACAATCTTTCTAAGTATTATTATTGAAGCCTTCCCATTTATATTACTTGGAGTGTTCGTATCCGCTTTAATTCAAATTTATGTTTCAGAAGATACAATTAGGAGATATCTTCCTAAAAATGCGTATGCTGCCCTTGTTCCAGCTGCTATTCTTGGAGCAATCTTTCCGATTTGTGAATGTGCGATTGTTCCAATCGTAAGGCGACTGATAAAAAAAGGGATGCCATTACACGTAGGTGTTGTATTTTTAGTGGCTGCTCCAATATTAAACCCAGTTGTAGCAGCATCAACATTCTATGCCTTTAGAACAGACTTAACGGTGCTTTATTCAAGAATGGGACTAGCTTTCATTTTAGCAATAATTATAGGTGGAATACTTTATTTAATTTTCAAAAATAGTGACCAGCTAAAATGGACAACTGAGGAACTTAAGGGATATCAACCAGTACAAATTGTTACACCAACAAAAAAGATGAATCGTTTAAAGCAAACTGCTTATCATGCTGTTGATGAATTTTTCTTTATGGGGAAATTCTTAATTGCTGGTGCGTTAATTGCTGCCATGTTTCAAACATTCCTTGACCGTCAAATTTTATTAGCTATCGGTTCAAATGAATGGACATCTACTGCTGTCATGATGGCTTTTGCTTTTATTTTATCATTATGCTCCGAAGCCGATGCCTTTGTAGCCTCTTCATTCGGAAGTACTTTTACAACAGGCTCATTAATTGCATTTCTAGTATACGGTCCAATGATAGACTTAAAGAATACTATTATGTTACTAGCTCTATTTAAGGTCCGTTTTGTTTTAATCTTTATCGGAGTTGTTACTGTTACTGTGTATATCGCAGTCATGCTGTTGCAATTCTTCATTCTGTAAAGAGGTGAGTTATCTTTATGAATAATAATAATCAAGATTTAGGCTTTCATGCTTATATTCGTGGCATCATTTTAATTGGTTTTGCCTTATTATTAGTAGCTTTCATCGTAACAGGGAATATTCGATTTTATATCGCCCCTAAAATGATGCCCTTTATCTACTTTGCTACCGGTACTTTTATCGTACTAGGTGTCATCCAAATTATTCGTAGTACGAAGAAAGGTCAAGAGGAAGAAATGGATTGTGATTGTGGTGCAGACCATTCGATGGGGGGCTCACGTATTACTAAGTTAATCATCTACTCTATTTTTGTTATACCTATTGTTATGGGCTTTGTCTTACCTGATAGAGTGCTAGATAGCTCAGTCGCTGCCAATCGAGGTATTCAATATGGTGGAGGACTATTGACTAAACCAGTAGCTCCTGCTAGTGGTGAAGGGTCTACATCTAGAGCTGAGGCATTTTTAGAAGATCCTGATGCGTATTTTGATGGACTTGAGGGTGATGATGTAGAAAATCATTTTTCTGTGGAAGATTTCTATACAGAAGAGGGATTCAACACGTACTATAAAGAGTTGGCAGAAGAACTAAGTAACGTTGACCGATTAATAATAGATGACGAAAACTATTTAGACATTATGACAATGCTAGACATCCACCTTGAAGAATTCATTGGAAGAGAAATTGAAATGTTAGGATTTGTTTACAGGGAACCGGAATTTGAAGATAATCAGCTAGTTGTCGCTCGCTTTGCTATGACTTGTTGTGTAGCTGATGCATCAGTTTACGGGACAATGATCGAAACAGAAGATGCCAATATGTTTGAAAATGATACGTGGATTCGCGTTTCAGGAACATTAGACCAAACTGAATACAATGAATTTGCTATCCCTCTCATTCATTTACGCGAGTTTGAAATGATTGATGAACCAGAGCAACCTTATGTATTTCCTAGTTTTAGATAAAATCAACTACTGACCAACGTCGAGAGCACTGTGAAAAAGTTTTTCACAGTGCTCTCAGTATGTGGAGAACTGATTACCTATTTTAAAATGTTTCCGCAACAAAAAACATGGTGACTCGTCAAAAGAGCACCATGTTTTAGAATAATACTATTCTTGTTTTTCTAGTAATAACTTTGCTTCATTAACATCCTTGTCTCCACGACCAGAAATATTGACGATAATAATGTCGTCTTCTTTCATTTGTGGAGCTACTTTGGTTGCATAAGCCACAGCATGAGCACTTTCTAATGCGGGAATAATACCTTCTGTACGAGCTAATTGTTGAAAGGCATCAAGTACTTCTGCCTTTGAAACTGTATAATATTCCGCACGACCCGATACTTTCAAATGACTATGCTCTGGACCAATACCTGGGTAATCTAATCCAGCAGAAATTGAATGGGTTGGTAATGGATTCCCTTCTTCATCCTGCAGACAAAGACATTTAAAACCATGGATGACTCCAGGTGTCCCCTTTGTTAAACTTGCAGCTTCCTCAGGTTCAATACCAACTAACCGAACTTCGTTTTCAGAAATGTATTCAGAAAACGAACCTATCGCATTACTTCCTCCACCACAACATGCTACAACCATCGTTGGTAATCTACCTTCTTTTTCAAGAATCTGTCTCTTAGATTCCTTACTTATAATCGATTGAAAATGATGAACCATCGTAGGGAATGGATGTGGTCCTACAGCTGACCCTAAGAGATAAAATGTATTTTCATAGTTTTCTATTAGATCATATAACGCTGCATCTACCGCATCCTTAAGTCGACCTTGCCCTTTATGAACGGGGATCACTGTAGCACCTAATAGCTCCATACGGAATACATTTAACTCCTGGCGACGAGTATCTTCTGCCCCCATATAAATGATACATTCCATACCTAGCATAGCACAGGCTGTTGCTGTTGCTACACCATGTTGGCCGGCACCCGTTTCAGCGATAATACGGTGTGCACCCATCTTTTTTGCTAGAAGGATTTGCCCAATTACATTATTAATCTTATGAGCCCCTGTATGATTTAAATCTTCACGTTTTAGATAAATTTTAGCTCCACCAAGGTTTTTCGTTAATCTCTCAGCAAATGTTAGTGGATTTTCACGACCTACATATTCCTTCATGTAATAGTCGTATTCTTTGATGAATTCTGGGTCATCTTTGTATTTTAAGAATGCCTCATCTAATTGTTCAAGCACTTCCTTTAGCTGAGGAGGAATAAAACTACCTCCAAATTCACCAAAATATCCTTTTTCTTCTGCCTCTACTCTGCTTAGCTCAACTTTACTCATCTAAAAACTCTCCTTTTGTCAATATATTTAGATAATTTCAATTTTACCAGTTTTACTTTTTTCGATCAACAACAAATTAATGATTGCTTACACCTAATTCAGCCTTAGGTTTCTGCTGAATCACAACATCAATCTCATCCTCATGTTTCATTAAGTAGTAACGGACACTATCAATCAGTGCATACCAACTTGCTTCAATTATGTTGCCAGATACACCAATCGTACTCCACTTTTCTTTCCCATCTGATGACTCCACTAATACTCGTACCTTCGAAGCAGTTGCGTCAGCTTCATCAAGGACACGCACCTTATAATCTGATAGATACATTTTTTCAATAACTGGGAAAAACTCGATTAAAGCTTTACGTAAAGCATGATCTAGTGCATTAACAGGACCATTTCCTTCTGCTGCTGTTAGGACCATCTGATCGTTAACACAGATTTTCACAACTGCTTCCGTAGTAAAAGACTCAGAACGATTTTTTTCAATTAGGATTTTAAAATGATCTAACTTGAAATAATCTTTCTGTTCACCCAACCCTCTTTTTACTAACAATTCAAAGGATGCTTCAGCAGCTTCATATTGGTAGCCATGATGCTCCATCTCTTTGATTTTTTCTATAATTTTCTTAGATACAGGATTGGACTTATCTACATCTAAATTCCATTCTTTTGCTTTAAATAATAAATTACTTTGACCTGATAACTCTGATACAAGTACACGGCGTTGATTACCAATTAATTCTGGTGCAATGTGTTCATATGTTTCAGGAGACTTAAGCACAGCACTTACATGCATGCCTCCTTTATGAGCAAATGCACTTTTTCCAACAAATGGTTGATTACTAGGAGCTACTTGGTTCGCAATTTCATGCACATATTTAGAAATTGATGTTAAATTGCGAATACTCTCTTCTGATATACAGGAGTAATTCATTTTTAATTGAAGATTAGGAATAACCGAAATTAAATTTACATTTCCACAGCGTTCTCCGTATCCATTAATTGTTCCTTGAACATGACAAGCACCAGATTGAACTGCAGCTAATGTATTAGCAACTGCTACCTCTCCATCATTATGACAGTGTATACCAACTTGAATTGATACGTTTGCAACGACATCCTTCACAATTTCAGCAACTTCATGTGGTAATGAGCCTCCATTTGTATCACATAAAGCTACACAAACAGCACCTGCTTCTTCGGCCTTTTTAATTGTTTGCAACGCATAGTCACGATTACTCTTATACCCATCAAAGAAATGCTCTGCATCAAAGATTACTTCAAGCCCCTGTCCCTTCAAATACTTAACAGAATCAAAAATCATGCGCAAGTTTTCTTCTAATGTTGTCTGTAGTGCATCAGTTACTTGAAAATCCCATGTCTTACCAAAGATAGCAACTGCCTTTACTCCACTTTCTAGTATTCTCTGTAGGTTTTGATCATCCTCAGGTTTGATCCCAATTCGACAGGTGCTACCAAATGCAGTAATTTTTGCATTTTTTAGTTGTAGATCTTTTGCTAATGCAAAGAAATTCATATCCTTTGGGTTACTTCCAGGCCAACCACCTTCTATATAATGAACACCAAGCTCATCTAACTTCTTGGCAATCTTTAGCTTATCACCAACTGATAAACTAACCCCTTCACCTTGTGTTCCATCTCGCAAAGTAGTATCGTACAATAACACTTGCTTCATACGAATAAATCCTCCCACTCTCAATTAAACTGCTATTTTTTTATCTATCATAAAAGAAATGATTTACTATAATATTGCATTAAAGTATAGCATAGCTTTTTTCAAATGACTATGTCATTGTTAGAAAATTTAGATAAAGTAAACGAAAATTAAAAAATCATTATATGCAATAGTGCCATCTTTATTAATTCAAATTTTCTTAAGAGACGTGACAATGAACAGTTATACCTTATGAATTTAACTTTATTTTATAGTTTTGCTCAACTTTTAATAGAATTAATTAAGTACACAACAAAAAAACTGAGCACAGGAAGCCTGCACCCAGTTACTTATGTTCTATGAGCATGAATTCACCTTTATACCTTTTCAACTATTGTTGCTACCCCTTGGCCACCGCCAATACATAATGTCGCTAGCCCATACTGATCATCTCTTCGTTGCATTTCATGAAGGAGAGTTACAAAAATCCTTGTCCCACTTGCACCTATTGGGTGACCTAGCGCAATAGCGCCCCCATTAACATTTACTCTTTCTTTCGCAAACTCTAGCTCTTTTCCAACTGCTAATGATTGCGCTGCAAAAGCTTCGTTTGCTTCGATTAAACCAATATCAGAGAGTGTTAGATTTGCTTTTTCAAGAGCTTTTTTCGTTGCTGGAACTGGTCCAATACCCATAATCTTCGGATCAACACCTGAACTTGCATTTGCACGAATGATAGCAAGTGGCTTTACTCCAAGCTCATCTGCTTTTTTTCTGCTCATAACAACAACTGCTGCTGCTCCATCATTAATTCCTGAAGCATTTCCTGCTGTCACGGTACCATCTTTTTTGAATGCAGGTCGAAGTTTTCCAAGGTTCTCAGCCGTTGTTCCCGCCTTGACATATTCATCCGTATCAAAAATAACTGGATTTCCTTTACGTTGAGGAATTTCAACAGGAACAATTTCCTCTTTGAACTTCCCAGCCTCAATAGCTGCAGTAGCCTTCTCCTGACTCCAAGCAGAGAACTCATCTTGTTCTTCTCTTGATAAACCATATTTATCACATAAGTTCTCAGCCGTTGTACCCATGTGAAAATCATTAAAAGCACACCATAACCCATCATGAACCATGCTATCAATTATTTTTTGGTCACCCATACGATAACCATCTCTCGCACCAGGAGCTAAATATGGAGCCTGACTCATATTTTCCATTCCACCCGCTACAACAACTTCAGAATCTCCTGAAAGTATCGCTTGAGTTGCTAGGTGTATTGATTTAAGGCCCGAACCACAAACCTTGTTTATTGTCATCGCAGGAATAGCTTCAGCAAGTCCTGCTTCAATAGCAGCTTGTCTAGCTGGATTTTGACCAAGTCCCGCTTGAAGAACATTTCCCATGATAACTTCATCTACTTCGTTAAAATCAATCCCCCCACGCTTTAATGCTTCAGAGATTACAATTGCCCCTAATTTCGTTGCTTTCATACCTTTTAAACTTCCACCAAAATTCCCAATCGGCGTTCTGACAGCGCTTACAATCACAACTTCATTTTGAGTCATTTTCTTATCTCCTTTTCTTCTATTCTATTAATGAAATATTCGTTCATTTATGAGCAATTGCTCAGTACTCTTATGGAAATTATACATGTTTCTACTATATATGTATAGAAAAAGTTACATATAATTTAAAATATTAACAGGAACATCCTTAACACTGTTTACGTAGTTGATTAAAAAGATCGCTTCTTAAATCACTGCTAATTATACTGAAAATTCACAAATATGCTTCTCTTTTTACAAAAACTTACTGAAAATACGAACGAAATAGATTTCGAATAAAAAAAAGTTCGTAAATTAATGTTTTTCTCTTACATTTTCTAAATTACAATGCTATAATCACTTCATTACAACATGAACTCGTATAATCGTGGGAATATGGCCCACAAGTTTCTACCGAATCACCAGTAAATGATTCGACTACGAGTGAAGCTATGATAATGAGATTATTTCTGTACTTTTGCTCAAATGTCAAACTTCACTCTTTTTTTACGGGTGATATTGATATTTGAGCTTTTTTATTTTATAGCCAATTAGGAGGATTTTTAAAAATGGAACGACTTAAGCAAGAAATTGAACAAAAAGGGACTGTATTACCTGGTGGAGTATTAAAGGTTGACGCATTTTTAAACCATCAAATTGACCCTAATTTATCTTTAGAGATTGGAAAAGAATTTGTTAGACGTTTTCAAAATAAAAAGATTAACAAGGTAGTAACAATTGAGTCTTCTGGAATTGCACCAGGTTTAACTGCAGCTCTAGAGCTTAATGTTCCCCTTGTCTTTGCACGAAAAAAGAAATCACTAACAATGAATGAAAATGTTTATAAAGCTAGTGTCTACTCATATACCAAAAACGAAACGAATGACATTACGATTTCAAAAGATTTCTTATCTGCAGATGACCATATTCTTATTATCGATGACTTTCTTGCTAATGGTCAGGCAGCACTTGGACTTGCAGAAATTGTGAAGCAAGCAGGTGCAGAAGTTGTTGGAATTGGTATCGTAATTGAAAAGTCATTCCAACCTGGTAGGCAAACACTGATCGAAGCTGGCTATCAAGTCGAATCACTTGCAAGAATTCAATCATTAGAAGATAACAAAGTATCCTTTCTAGAGGAAGAAACAGTTACTAACTAACAAATATTTAGTATATAAACAGAAAAGAGGAAAAGTAGATGTCAACAAAAGTTGTAAATTATCCATGGTATAAAAAAGAGGATACAGATGCTTTCTTTGCATTATTTCAAAACAATTTAGCAAACTTTGTAATAATTGCTGTGACAATGCTAGGTATGGGCTTCCCTGCAAGTATCGTATTTGGAAAAGTTATTCCTGGTGCTGCTGTTGCCGTTATTATTGGAAATCTATATTATGCGTATTCCGCAAATCGTCTTGCTCAAAAAGAAGGTCGAACGGATGTAACAGCTCTTTCATATGGAATTAGTACCCCTGTTATGTTTGTGTTTTTGTTTGGTGTACTATTACCAGCCAATGCGATTACTGGCGACCCTGAATTAGCTTGGAAAATCGCTGTGGCTGCTGCTTTTATTAGTGGTTTAATTGAAGTACTCATTAGCTTTACAGGTAACTGGGTTCGTAAGCACATTCCTCGTCCTGCTATGCTTGGTGCTTTAGCTGGGGTTGCCTTAACATTTATCGCTGGTGAAATGCTGTTCATGACATTTGAACTTCCTGTTGTGGGACTAGTTGTTTTAGCAATTATTTTAGTGGGTATTATTGGAAAAATTGCAATGCCGTTTAATATTCCTTCTTCTTTATTTGCTATCATTATCGGTACAGTACTTGCTTTTGTATTAGGCTATTCGAATACAAGCCAAATTTCAGAAGGACTAGCTCACCTTGGTTTTTATCCTATCTTACCAACGCTTGCTCCATTTGAGGGAATTGGACTTTTATTTACAACTGCAATTGCATTACTAGCAGTTATTCTTCCTATTACTCTATATAATGCGATTGAAACTATGAACAATGTTGATGCAATGGCAGCTGCTGGTGACTCTTACGATGTTCGCGAATGTCAAGCAGTAGACGGTGCAGGTACAATGGTTGGAGCTTTATTTGGTGGTCTTTTCCCTACAACTGTATATATCGCAACAGTTGGCTCAAAATGGATGGGAGCAGGTCGTGGATATAGTATCTTAAATGCGATTGTCTTTGCTTTTGCAGCAATGTTTGGTTTAATAGCAGCTATGTCAGCCATCATTCCAGTTGCAGCAATTGCTCCTATTCTAGTATTTGTAGGTGTGTCTATGGTTTCTACAGCATTCCAAGCAAACGCTGTGAAATACTTCCCGGCTGTTGCGATTGCAATGCTACCATACTTTGCAAATTATGTAATGACTAGATTTAATAATAATGCAGGTGAAGTTGTTGCTGGAATCTCTGAAGGTACCGTCCCTTTAGGCCAAGGAGCTATGTTTACTGCAATTATCCTTGGGGCTATTACAGTGTTTATTATTGATAGAGAGTATCATAAGGCTGTTATCTTCTCTCTTATCGGTGCGGCATTCTCCTTCTTCGGCTTCATGCATGCACCTTCACTAGGAATTAATATGGCGTTTGACTTTATGATTGGATATATTATTGTTGCTTTATTCTTTGTCTACTGTGCATTCACAGTTGGTAAAGAAAATACGAAGGATGGATTGCCTGATACCACTTCTAAAGCAGCATAAAGAACAAAATCCCCATAGCGGAATTTGTTCAAAGCAAAAAAAAAGGAACTAACGATTAGCTTGATTGCTATCGTTAGTCCTTTTTCATTATATTTCTTCCGTTACATATTCACAGTATTTTCATTATTTTTTGATCCAACTATCGAACGCCAGCCTTCAATTGCTAAGAAAATACATAAAATGAATAAGATAGATGATGCTACTGCCAACATATAATTGCCACCAATGAAGTTATTGTACATCATAAGCCCTAAAGCTGAAATCGTAACGATGAACATGACAATCATAGGAATGATAACATAAAATGCCTTTGCACCAGTTTTGATTAACCATGTTGCTACCGCTAATAACGCTAATGCCCCTAGCATTTGGTTCGCTGCTCCAAATAAAGGCCATAACGCAGACCATGTACCAGATAAAGCAAGTGCACCAGCTCCAACTAAACCTGCTGCTGTCGCTGTATGGTTGTTTCTAAATATTGTTGTTCTATCTTCGCCTAGTTCTTGAATTGCATAACGTAAAAGTCTTGTAGCCGAATCTAATGTTGTTAATAAAAACGCTGAAGCTGTTAATGCTGTAAAGGTAATTGCTGTTGATTCTGGAATACCCCAATGAGACATAAAATATCCAATCCCTGCAGAGAATGTTCCAATTGGACCTCCAAGAGCATCCATTCTTGCAGCAAAGTCCGCTTGAGATAAGTACGCGACAGACCCAATTGCAACGATTGCCAAAAATCCTTCTAACAACATTCCACCGTATGCAATAAATTTACCGTTCTTCTCATTATCTAATTGCTTTGCTGTTGTACCAGATGATACTAATGAATGGAATCCAGAAATAGCTCCACATGCAATCGTGATGAATAAAATTGGGAATAAGAATCCTAATTGAGCATTATAAAATCCAGTATAAGCAGGGAATTCAATAGTTGGCGCAGCTAGAATAATACCAACTGCCGCCCCTGCAATCATTCCATACAATAAAAATGAATTTAAATAATCACGTGGCTGTAGTAGAACCCATACAGGTAAAATAGAAGCAAGATAAGCATAACCTAATAATATGAGAGACCAAGCCGTTGCAGGTAGTGAGATTGGGAAGTTAATTCCTACCCATATACACCCAAGCATTACAGCGACACCTATAATACTTGCTCCAACTAAATTCATTCGTAATTGGTTGATAATAAAACCAAAGATAATTGCAACACCTAAGAATAGAACAGATGCAGTTGCTGCTTCAGGAACAGAAACAAACGTGTTCGCTACTAAAATAATAAATACACCAACAATTAAAACTAATGTTGCAATAGAAAATGTTAAGAATAAGACTTGTCCTCGATTTCCAATATACTCTTTAATAATTCCACCAATTGACTTTGCCTTATGACGAATCGATGCTTGAAGCGATGTATAATCATGTACACCACCAATAAAAATACTTCCGATAATAATCCATATAACTGCCGGTAACCAGCCAAAAAATGCCGCTGTTAAAGGTCCAACGATTGGTCCTCCACCCGCAATTGTTGCAAAGTGATGCCCAAGTAAAACTGGCTTCTTCGCAGGTACGTAATCAATCCCGTCATACATTTCGGTTGCCGGTGTCTTTCGATTAGGGTCCACTTTCATTTGCTTTTCTAAAAAACGTCCATATGTGAAATAAGCTACTAAAAATATAATTCCAGAGATTAATAATAAAGTTAATAAGTTCATTGTGTTTCCTCCTCTAAACAATGAGAAAATACGGTCATAAATTCTTTTCCTTTACGATGAACCGTTATTTCCTTGTCCGCTACTTGAACAACTGCGATATAAACCTCTGCCCAGCCATTCATTCCCCATTTGATAAATTTCATCTTTCTTTTTTTCTTAGCCAACTTCTTTACTTCATCTGTGACTTCTTGGTTCGTGACGATTACACCAATAAAGATTGTCGACATATGTTCACTACGGTCAGGTACATAGGCCCCTATATGTTCTACTATTTTTGTTTCTAATGATTCAATATCTTCTGATGTTACTACTTCTTCTTTTTTTAATGTGAATACAAATTGTTGATTTTCAACTCCCCATACTTTGACGCTTTTTGAACCAAAATACTTTTCATCACTTCGATGATATTCAGCTCTAAAATCAATAGGAATATTACTAAGACTCTCATCTCGATACACATTAAACTGCGTTGTATACTTGTTTGCTACTTGTTGTATATATTGTTCCATAGCTTGTACATTCATTTTCATCACCTAGAATCGTTTTAATCCTGTTGCTTTCAATCCCTTTAATAAACCAAAACCTGATAGTGCAATAATAATTTTTCCATTCTTAAAATTCAGACTTTTTTCAATGTAGATATCAATTCCATCCTCATGGTGCTTATGAAAACGTTTTTCTTCACTTGGTCTATTTAAAGTTACTTCAACCTCTGCTGCTCCTCCAATACAACATTTATTTATCGTTTCATACAACGAAAGTTGAGCAACTCCTCCTCTATCTTTAATATACTTTTTAGCTTTACTGTCGATTGTCACTTCGACATTATTCTCCATGACTTGAATCAAACCTCCTTTCCCATATCTTATAATATTACTATTATTTAAAATATTCAAATAGTTTTTTAAATAATTTTAAAATAGTTATAAATACGTATAAAGAAAAACCGTTCTTACTTGTAAATAAGGGAACGGTTTTTAGGACTTAATAGTTTAAAAATTGTATATTAAATGCATCTTCATGAAGAATCTCAAAACGAAATCCTTGTTCTGCTAGTCCTTCAATAATTCGAGGTAATGCTTCAGTAGTCGTTGTTTTAGCTGGACTATCGTGGAAAAGAACTATAATTTGGTCATGATTTTGACTATTCCCTAACACAGCATTTACAATTTTATTTTTATCTACTATACTAGCAGAAGCATCTATTGAGTCAACATTCCAATCAAAATAAACATACCCTCTACTTTCAAGTTCTTGCGCTATCTCTTTCATCACATTTTTTCCACCATGACGGTGGCTCACTGTATTGTTCGAACCACCAGGAAAACGTACGAGCTTCGTATCTACACCAGTAACGTCAAAAATAAATTTCTCCCATTGTTGAAAGTCCTCAAAAAACGCATCAACTGATTGATAGATTTTACCGTAATTATGGGAATATGTATGATTACCTATACCATGTCCCTTCTCAACAATTTTTCTAAGTAGTTCATGTCCAGCTTCCGTTTCATTCCCTATTGGAAAAAACGTTGCCTTGATTTCATATTCATCTAACGTGTCTAGTATGATTCTCGTATTCTCTGACGGACCATCATCAAAGGTAAGATAGGCAACCTTCCCTTCTTCTTCTATAACTACAGGCTCATTATATTGTCCTAGCTCTTTCTCTAATTCTTCTATTTCTTTTTGTAACTCTTCTAATTCATACTTTAGTCGTTCATTTTCCTTTACCACTTCAAAGCTCTTTGAATAATCACTCCTTTGTTGTGATGCATAGGTTGTTTTTTCCCACGTATAAAATAATAAAAAGCCACAAAGAAACACAACACTTATTACTAATGCACCTGATTTTATCTTACTCCCCCCAATTTGTACGACTTATTATTTTATATGTGGTAACAGTTTGTCCTAGTCGGTTTAAAATTGGAATTTATTTGGATACATGGAGAAAGGCGGTAATAAATTTACACAATAAAAAACAACACCTTATAATGTATAATGACATGCTAAGTGTTGTTCTCATTAGCCAAGAACTATTTAATAGCTCCAGCTACATCATATAATTCGAGATTTATTTCTGTTGGAACTCCTTGAGCAAGCTTTGCTAATTCAGAACCTAAATAAGGTCCAGCCGTTAAACCAGAAGCTCCTAAACCATTAGCAAGGTACACACCTTCATAATTAGGAAGAGACCCAATGACTGGTAAAAAGCCTGGGGTATACGGTCGAAACCCTACCCTTGTCTCAATTAAAGTACTTTCAGCCAAACCTGGAGCAACCATTAGAGCCTTATCAAATATTTCATGTAACCCACCTGCCGTGACTCGATTATCAAACCCCTTGTCATCCTCATGGGTTGCTCCAACAACAATGTGACCATCTTCAAATGCTAATAAATATTGATTATTAGGAGGCATAACAACTGGCCATTTATTGGTATTCGCTCCTGTCAACTCTAGATGAACAATTTGCGCTTTCTGAGGTGATACTAGAAACTCTATTCCTACCGCTTCAAACAACTCTTTCGCCCAAGCACCACCAGTGACTATTACCTTTTCAGCAGATAGAATTTGATTATTTATTTTTACACCTGTAACATTATTACCTATTACATGAAGGGTTGCTTCACCATAAATAACAGTAGCTCCAATTCCTTTAGCAACATTAATTAGAGCATCACGAAGAGCTCTCCCATTAACACGAGCACCTCCACTAATATGAATTGAACTATATTCTTCTGATAAAGGCGGAAACAAAGCTTTCGTTTCAGCTGCTGATAACCTAGTTATTTCACCAATTTCTGGAGCATCCTCACGTCTTTTATATGCTCGTTCCATCATTTTCTCTAGCTTTTCCTCATCTGTGTGGAGACTAATTGCCCCTACTTGTTGATATCCTGTATTTTTTTCACCTAATAATTCCATTTCTTTAATGAGTTCTGGGTAAAATCTAGCACCATTTTTGACTAATTGATACCATGCCTTATTTCGACGTTGGGTCAGCCATGGACAAACGATCCCTGCTGCTGCATCTGTTGCTTGTCCTTTGTCCTCTCTGTCTACTAAAGTAACCGAGTGTCCAGCTTTTGCAAGATGGTATGCGGTTGATGCACCTAGAATCCCTGAGCCTATGACAATATACGATTGCATTTAAACACCTTTTCCATTTCAAGATTTTTCCTATGTAATATCCTTCTATAATAAGTATACATTTAAATACTATATAGATAAATTAACCTTATCAAGTTTTAAGACACATATAAAGAATTAACCAAAATAAGTGCCTATTACCAACCATTGCTTAATTTAAATACATTCAGCAAATTGGTCGTAAGGCACTTATCAAAAAATACTATTTTGTATTCTTCTTCTTTGCAGCTTCTTCTCCTTGGCTGTAGACTTCACCTGCAAATTCATTATCAGGTGAATTACCTAATGGATTTACACTTTGAGCCCCTGGTACTTGAGGGTTCTTGTTTTGCTTACCTTGTCTTTTTGACATCGTCTCATTCACCTCCCATTATGTAGTTGTTTCCTTATCTTAACTTCTGATTCCATAAAAAAACAAAAATAATAAGAAATAAATTTTGAAACTACTGAAAAGGTCCAATATAGTGGGTTCAGGAAGCAGTAAAGACTGCTAGAAAAGTGAAAATCACACTTTTTCAGCAGCCTTGTAAATTTTTCTTTTTCATTAATATGGTAAACAATTTCATTACTCATCTTTTTCGAGTTTTCTGCTAATTTTCTAACTTCATTAGCTACAACAGCAAAGCCCTTTCCCTCATCCCCTGCACGTGCTGCTTCAATTGATGCATTTAGTGCAAGTAAGTTATTGTAAACATCATCTAATTTAGCATCTATGTAGTATTTCAATCGTTTTAATTCGACTTTCATTAGTCCCATAAAAAATAGCAACTAAAATTTCAGTTGCCATCTCATTACACATCTATTCAAATCAGTTATTTCTCGAAGCTGCGTCTCCTCGAAATTTTACAGCAAGTCCCACAACTACTAATGGCAATCCTAGCATAAATAGAGTTAAGTTTGTCGTAACACCGCTTAATAGTAAGCAAACGGCACCTAATCCTCCAAGCACTAACGTCAGAAATTTATAATCCATAGTATCAACTCCATCACATTCGTTTCTTTAATAGTACCATTGTTACTTCGATAAATCTTTAATTTTTTTGAATTTTCCAACTAATTTTTCGCCTACAGGTTTTGTAAAGGTATAAAAACGAGTTATTAACGCAATTTAATAAGAAAAAATCAGTTAGGAGAAATCAAATGAAAGCTGTTACTTATCAAGGTATTAAAGACGTAAAGGTAAAAGAAGTAGCTGATCCTAAAATAGGAAAAAAAGATGATATATTAGTACGTATTACAAGTACAGCGATTTGCGGATCTGATTTACACCTTGTTCACGGTATGATACCTCAATTTCCTGAGGATTATATTATCGGACATGAACCTATGGGAATCGTTGAAGACGTTGGGCCCGATGTGACAAAAGTTAAAAAGGGGGACCGTGTCATAATTCCTTTTAACATTGCTTGTGGAGAATGCTTTTTCTGTAAAAATGAGTTAGAAAGCCAATGTGACAATGCAAACCCTGATAATGAAGCTGGGGCATACTTTGGTTATTCAGGGCTTTATGGGGGATATCCTGGTGGCCAAGCCGAGCTATTACGAGTGCCATATGGTAACTTTGTACCTTACGTCGTTCCTGAAGATTGCGAATTGGAAGATGAAAAGCTTTTGTTTTTATCAGATATTATTCCAACTGCATGGTGGGGAATTGAGCAAGCAGAAGTTAAAGATGGAGATACCGTTATTATTTTAGGATGTGGACCTGTTGGACTACTTGCTCAGAAATTTGCTTGGATGAAAGGAGCAACGCGCGTAATTGCAGTAGATTACGTTCAGTATCGCCTTGAACATGCAAAAAGAACAAATAATGTTGAGGTATTTGACTTCACCCAATATAAGGCATTAGGCTCACATCTAAAGGAGATTACAAAAGGTGGAGCAGATGCAGTAATTGATTGCGTTGGCATGGATGGTAAAAAAACGGCAGTTGAAATGATTGAAACAGCTCTAAAACTGCAAGGTGGAGCAATGGGCGCCATTCAACTAGCCAGTCAATGTGTCCGCAAAGGTGGTATCGTAAGTATCCTTGGCGTATATGGATTGCGGTATAACATGTTCCCACTTGGAGATTTCTTCTCTAGAAATATAACACTGAAAATGGGACAAGCACCTGTTATTCATTTTTTACCCGATCTATATAAGAAAATTATTAAAGAAGAATTTGATCCAACTGATATTATCACACATAAACTACCTCTATCAGAAGCTGAACACGGATATGACATTTTTGATGAAAAGCATGATGACTGTATAAAGGTAGTATTGAAGCCATAAGAAAAAAGATACGTTAGAAGGGTGTTTCCTTGCTCTAACGTATCCTTTTCTTTTTATTTATAAAACTCAATTACTCCTTCAAAAATCGCCTCAGCTGCTTCTTTATGGAATTTCTCTGTAGACATTCTTTTCGCTTCTGCCTCATTTGTAATAAAGCCTAACTCAACTAATACACTTGGCATAGTTGTATGACGAATTACTTGAAAGTTTGCTTCTTTTACTCCACGATTATTTGTTTTTAATTTTTTTATTAGTTCTTTTTGTATTTTTTCAGCTAATTCTTTACTTTTTGTATTTGAGTGATTTCGATTCCAATAAGTTTCTGTACCATGAGCTGCTTGATTTCCAGCAGCATTGGCGTGAATACTTATAAAAGAATCTGCTTTTGCATTATTTGCTATTTCAACACGCCTAGACAATTCAATAAAAGTATCATTTGACCTTGTCATGACAATCTTTGCTCCTGCCTCTTCAAGCATTTTTTGAAGTTCTAGACCTGTACGTAATACAATCTCTTTTTCCATTACACCAAAAGCAGTTGCTCCTGGATCTTTACCCCCGTGACCTGGATCAACAACAATCGTTTTCCCAGCAAGCTTTCCATTAGTATTTTCATTCTTTTTGTCTGGTTCCTCAACCGTTCCTTCTTCAATCGCTAGAAACCCTCTATGTACATACGCATATGTATTGGCGTAAATAATTTTTGCCCAATCTCCTTGATGCTCTACTATATTTACTGTTGAACCTTTTCTTAAACTATCTATTATATCAAACTCAGTTCCTGGACCTTTTCTCACGTTTAAAGTTGTAGGCTGAACTTGTCCAATTGAAACAAGCTTATCAATTGAAGGAGACTCTATCGGCGATACTTCAGTTTTATCTTGAGTTACTTGTTTTGTACGGTTAATTGTAACTTCTTTCGTTGCCTGGTCCCAATGTACTTTAGCACCAAAAGATTCTGAGAAGTATCTAAGCGGTAATAATGTACTCGAATTCACTATAATAGGTTCTGGATTAACAGCTTTAGAAGTACCATTTACTAAAACTGTATTGCTGTTAATAGTAAATAAAATCTCTGTACCATTATCTTTCGCTAGTACTTGTCTCGTATTCCCTAACCATTGGACCTCAATACCTAACGCTTCTCCTAATACTCTAAATGGAACCATCAAACTATTATCCTTCAATAGGGGTTGTGTAGGTAAAACCATTTCCTCATTATTCACAAAAATTCTGTTTGATTGATTTGTAGACTGATTGTTTAATTGAATATGATCACTATGAACAAATGCATCTTGTGAGTTATATTTAATTTTATACCATTCACCATTTACTGCTTGTTCAATAATTTGCACTTTAAATTCCTTTGTTAATTTACCAAGTAATTCTCCGTTAGTAGAAGGTGCAGATCTAACATTGAGGATGTCTGCTTTTACAGTACCTTCTTGAAAAGATGATGAAACATATTGTGCTGGAAGTACGACTGATAGCGCAATTAAAAAGCTTAAGCCTAACAGCCAAAGTCTATGATACTTCATTTCAATTCCCCCTACCATTTTATAAACCGACATTTTTCCTTATTATAGCATTCATTCAGTAATAATGGATGTAACTTTTGTCATAAAGATACGAATAATGTCCCAGTTTTGGTGTGTGAATTACAAAGCCGCACAAGACTTAATTGTCTTTGTGCGACTCCCATCTTTTAACCTATAGGATATCTAGCTTTACTAATAGAGCTAATAATATTTGTAGCAACACTTGGATGTTTAAAGCTACCTGTGTGTCTGTTGTTGTAATATCAACTTTTTGTGAGTTTTCAATTACTATTTTTTGGTACGTTTCCTGTCTTATCTTTGACGATTGTAATAAATCTTGTGTAATTTGTTCTGCTTTTTCGCTACTAGCTACTGAAATGCTAATAACAATAGCAATCGCTGCTTGTAGCGATGCCTGAAGTGATAATGCTGCCTTAGTATCTGTTGTATTTACAGCAATGTCACATGAATCTTTAATGTGAATTAACTCATCTGATAATTGAATTTCTTTATTAAAATGTTCTGCACTTTGCTCAGCAAATACATTTCTGCTACTCATATTTAATTCCTCCTTTAGTCGGTCTACTTTAAACTATGTCAAAAGTACAGTACATGATTGGACAGACGCATAGGGCGAACGTTTATTTTTCTGGACACAAAAATAGAAGATGCCTCAGTTCATCGCTCCAGAGACACCTTCTTTACTTTATTTGCATTTCTAATTTGTTCGATAAGATTCTAAAAATAATTGAAACTCTTGATAATCAATTGGTTTCGAAATGTAATACCCCTGAATTTCATCACTTCCTTTTTCAGTTAGGTAGGAATATGCTTCCTCTGTTTCAACGCCTTCCACGACTGTTTTTATTTTCAACGCCTTTGCCATAGTAATAATCGCTGAAATAATTTCTTTGTCTTGATGGTCATTTTCGATATTTTCTACAAAAGAACGGTCGATCTTTAATTTATTTATACTAAATTTCTTTAAATAGCTTAATGAAGAATAACCAGCCCCAAAATCATCTAATGTAATCGTAATTCCTTCTTGCTGTAGCTGCTTCACTTTCTGGATACTCGCTTCAAAGTCATTCATAATATACGTTTCTGTAATTTCAAGCTCTAATAAATGAGACGGCAACTTTGTTTCGACTAATAGTTGTTTTATTTTCTCTACAAAATTAGGTAACTCAAATTGTAAAGATGAAATATTGACTGCAACCTTAAGCTCTACCCCATTATCATAAAGTCTTTTATTATCAAGACAAGCCCTACGTAAAACTACATCACCTAATCGATGAATCAATCCCGTTTCTTCTGCAATTGGTATAAAATCTAACGGAGGAATTAATCCTCTTTCAGGATGTTTCCAACGAACTAATGCTTCCATACCTTCTATTGCTCGTTTTTTCCCTGCTACTTTCGGTTGATAATAAACAAGAATTTGCTCATCTGTTTTTAATGCTTTCCTTAATTCGTGCTCAAGGGTTGAGTTCTCTTTAATATTTCTCTCTATTTGCTCATTATATAGGACAAACTGAATATCCTGTTGAATCTCTTTAGCTTCATACATAGCAAGTTCACTTTGCTTTACTAAGCTATCAATATCATTTGCATTATCGGGATATACACTAGCACCAATACTTGTAGAAAGGAAAAATTCATGATCATCAACTTGGAAGCTCTCTTTAAACAAATAATCAATACTTCTAGCGTATGTTGTCACGTCATTTTCATTTTGATAATCTACTAGAAAAATAAATTCATCCCCACCCCAATGATAAATATAGGAGATATTTGTTTTTTCCTGTAGCCTCTTTGCTACATCTTTTAACAGTTTGTCACCAACCGAATGACCAAAAGCATCATTTACATGCTTAAAGCGATTTAAGTCAATCATGTAGAGGAAAAATTTTCTTCTCGGATCCTTACAGAATGATTGAAAGTCCAAACACAATTTTTCCTTATTAGGTAGTCCTGTTAATGAGTTATGATAGGCTAAGTATTCAACAACCCTTTCAGATGCTTTTAGCTCCGTAATATCGTTAGCAGAACCGATTAATTCGACAACCTCTGTTCCACTTTCATTGTAGATAGGAGAAAGGATTGATATAAGATCATGGCCTTTATAATGAAAATGAAAGGAATGTTCTTCACCTTGAAAACACTTTTCATAGTTGTCAATTAGCTTGTCGGCAAACTCCGTTGTATATATATCATACGGTGTTTTTCCGTATGTATTTTCTGTCTGTAGATCTAGCTTCACAGCTAGTTTTCCCTCAAACATCGTATATACGAAATTACCAACTTCATCTTTTACGACTTTAAAAACAATATTATGGAGAGAGCGCATCGTACGTTTAAAGTCCCTTTCTAGCGCTTGGCGTAAATGAGTCTCTGTGTTATTTACACGTATAGAATAGAATCCTATTATATTTCCGTTACTATCCCGATATGGAATGATTGTTGTATTCAGCCAACAATGCTTCCCTTCTTTTGTCTTATTTTTTATTTCACCAGTCCAGACTTTCCCATTCAAAATTGTATGCCACACATTTCCGAAAAAAACTTTATCATGATAACCTGAATTTACTATATTATGACTACTTCCAATTAGCTCTTCCTCAGAAAAGTTAAACACTGAACAAAAGGCTTGATTTACATAAATAATAGTACCATCTAAATCAGTAGCAGAGATGACAAAAGAACGATCAATTGTCTCAGATAAGAGTTCATAATCTTGTGTGATTGCCTTTAATGAATCTCCTAAAGTAACTACATTTCTTATTAGCTCATTTACAGAGCGTTCATGCTCACAGTCTTGCTTTTCTATTAAAGAATATAGCTCTTTCACATAATGATATGGCTTATTCTTATAGATTTTATTGTGAAGCACTCTGTCCCCTCCCCCCATGAACTATTACTTCTATTATAAACTATATGAAACTAAAAGTTATAAGATTTTGATTTTTCTAATAATTTTATTTTCCATTCTTAGTTCACTACAAATCACTTTAGAATTAAAGCATAATAATGCTTTGGTCCATGAACCCCAATTGTTAAATTTGATTCAATATCCGCACTTTTACTTGGTCCTGTAATAAAATTCAAAGAAGAGGTAGCCCGTTCTCGAATCAACGGAAATCCTTCTCCCATTCTCGTAATAAGCTGTTCAGCTTTGACCACAACAATATAAATAGGAGGCAACAGGCTAACTGATCTTCCTTTTCTTCCATCAGATAGTAGCGCAACTGTTCCAGTATTTGCTATTGCAAAGTCTGCTGTCGTTATTCCAACCTCACAATACTTTGCTATGTTTATATTTTCCTCTTTTGTTTTCTGTTGATTCCATATATGTATCTCAGCTTTTCCTTGTGTAACTTCTTCCACTTTTATTTCATTAAGCAATGGGTCATCCCACTGTATAATCGACGTTGCCTTGTGCACTTCTAGAATATCCTTTATGTAGTGTCTAGCCTCTTCCTTATTAGCAACAGAGTATGCATTCCCGCCGACTTCCTTTACATTTTTTATAAATAAAGCGACTTTTTCTTCAGTTGTTTGAATCGAATCTTTATAATAAGAAGGTGCACCTTGTTCATAGGTAGCTACAGTACTTTCTTCGGTTCTCCCTAATTGGTTTCTTATCTGCTGAAAAAATCTTTCCTTCTTCATAGCTTACCTCCTGACTCTTTCCATCTATCTCTAAATGATTTCTTTACTGCCGGGAACGATTTTGATTCAGTCCAATTTTTTAAAAAAGGTAGATTATCTTTAAACTCTTCATTAGTAAGGAATGGCCTTTGCATCATAAAACCTGATTTTGTACTTAAATTATAAAGAGTAGGTGAACTAAATGTCTTCCCGTAAATCTGAAAGGCTAACTTTTCTACTGGAGATACATATCCTTTTTCTACATTCCGATGTCTGAGTTTTACTAGCATATCATGGAGTGGTATTTTCACTGGACAGGCTTCATGACATGCACCACATAAACTAGAAGCATACGATAATTCAGCAGCTGCTTTTGAGTCTTCATTTAATAAAGGTGTTAGAACCGCCCCAATTGGTCCATTGTATACTGACCCATAAGAATGCCCTCCTACTTGACGATACACTGGACATGCATTAATACACGCTCCACAACGAATACAGTTCAATATTTCCTTAAATTCAGGATCATTCAATTGCTTCGACCGTCCATTATCCAAAATTATTACATGCATCTCTTTAGGGGCATCAACATCTCCTTCTTGCTTCGGGCTTAAAATTGACACACCAGTGGAAATCTTTTGTCCTGATGCGCTTCTCGTTAACAAATTAAGTACGACTTCAAAATCGTCCCATGTAGGTACAATTCGCTCCATACCCATTAAAACAATATGTGTGTCTGGAAGAGTAGTAACCATTCTTCCATTCCCTTCATTTGTTACAAGTGAGATCGCTCCCGCTTCTGCAATCGCAAAATTACAACCCGTAATCCCAATATCCGCTTCTAAAAACTTATCCCTAATAACCTTCCTTGCAAAAGCAACCAAATCAGGTGGATTAGCAGGAATTTCTTCATTACTTATATTTGAAAAGAGTTCTGCCACCTGCTCCTTCGTTTTGTGAATCGAAGGGCCAATGAGATGAGAAGGATGCTCATTTGCGAGCTGAATTATGTATTCTCCTAAATCTGTTTCGACAACTTCCACACCATCTTGTTCTAACGCTGTATTTAACTGTATTTCCTCAGTGACCATTGACTTTGCTTTCACCACTAATTTCCCATTTTTACTTTTTACAATTTGTAATACTTGCTCTACTGCTTCCTTTGCATCCTTTGCAAAATAAGCTTGTCCACCTTGCTTTTCAAATTTATCAACAAATTGAGCTAAATAAACATCTAAATGATCAATCGTATGGCTCCGAATATGACTACCTCTCGTGCGCCACTCTTCCCAATTTCCAAACTCCTCTGCTGCATGAAGCTTTCGATTCTTCAACCCTTCCGTTGCAGTCGCAACTGCCTTTCTGACACTCTTATCCTTTAATTCCTCTTGCACTCGTTCCTTCATTGAATTCTCATAGTATAGTGTCATGTCCTCACCCCTTCATCCAAAACTTGAGCAATATGCATGATTCCCATTTCTTGTCCAAGTCGATTCATTCTTCCACCGATATTCATTAAACAGCCCATATCAGCACTTACTAGAACCTCAGCATCTGTTGATAGTACATGCTCTACCTTTTCATTCACCATTGCCACTGAGATATCCGGCATTTTCATTGCAAATGTCCCACCGAACCCGCAGCAATCATAGCTATAAGGTAATTCTACTAGCTCTACACCACTTACATTTTTTAGTAGAGTAATCGGCTCATCCTTAACACCCAATAGTCGTGACATATGACAAGAAGAATGATATGTCACTTTCTTTTCAAATCTAGCACCAATATCATCAACCTTTAAAACGTTAACTAAAAATTGAGTAAACTCATATGTACGATTGATTAAATCATTCGCTCTCTCTTGCCAAACTGGCTCATCCTTAAACAATTCAGGATAATAATGATGAACCATTCCTGTACAAGACCCTGAAGGAAGGATGACATATTCACTGTTTTCGAATACCTCAATTGTATGTTTCGCCACATCAATCGCTTCTTTCTTGTAACCACTATTAAAAGCAGGCTGTCCACAGCATGTTTGTCCCGCTGGAAAGTCCACCTCTACATCTAACTTGTTTAACACTCTAACAACACTTTCTCCTACCTCTGGAAACATGTTATCTGCAAGACATGTTATAAATAATGATACTTTCATTATTTTCCTCTCCCTCTATTAACTTACATTATTATACAATTATAATGAATAAGTTCCTTTTTTATCTAGTATTTGCTACCATCCTTATAAAATAGTATAGAATATTCTGAGAAATAATTATATGTAAAAAGGGAATTTTTTTATCATGTTAAACAAAACGCCTACTCGAAAGTAGACGTTCTAATAATCATTATCTTTTTATTTCCACATTATATTCCTTCAACCAATGATCCATTTGGATGAAGTGTGCTAAAAGTTGTGGTCCTGTCATGAGCTGCCCAAACCATGGAGTTTTAAATGATTGCCCTCCACTTTCGGCAATTTCACGCATACGGTTTCGGTCGATTAATTCAAATAATAGTGAATCCTTTTGATTTAGAATAGTAAGCATTTCTGACTTTACTAGATTCGTGTAATGAGGATTGTGTGTTTTGGGATATGGACTTTTTTTACGATATAGGACTTCGTTTGGTACGATTCCCTCTAACGCTTTACGTAAAATCCCTTTTTCCATCCCATCTAGTTGTTTCATCTCCCAGGGAATATTCCACACATATTCGACGAGACGGTGATCAGCAAATGGTACACGTACCTCTAAGCTCGCTCCCATACTCATACGGTCTTTTCTATCTAGCAATGTGGTCATAAACCAGATGATATTTAAATAGGATATTTCTCTTCTTCTTGCCTCTTCCTTATTGTCATTCTCAAATCGTGGAGTTTCTTCAATCGTTTCTCGGTAGCGCTCGTGAACATACGATTTAAGGTTTAAACGCTTCTGCCACTTATCATTTAAAAGTTGCTCTCTTTCTTCCGTTGAACGCATCCAAGGGAACCCATCCGTATACATGACAGCTGGGTCATGAAACCAAGGATATCCTCCAAAAATCTCATCTGCACATTCCCCTGAAAGACTGACAGTCACATCATTTTTAACTTGCTTACAGAACCAAAGGAGAGAAGAATCAATATCGGCCATCCCTGGTAAATCACGCATATTGACAGCTTCCTTTAAATATCCGGCTAAATCATCCATTGATATGACATGATTAGTATGAACTGTTTTTAAGGCATCTGATACTTTTTTAATCCACGGACCGTCTGAGTTAGGTTGAAAGTCATTTGCTTTAAAATATTTGTCATTATCAGCGTAATCAACAGAATACGTTCTCAAATCTCCTCTATTTTCTTTTTCAAACACACTAGATGCTATTGCAGTTAATGCGCTTGAATCAATTCCCCCAGACAAAAATGTACCAACTGGCACATCAGAAACTAGCTGACGTTTTACTGTATCTGTTAGTAGCTCACGAACATGTTCAGCTGTCTCATCTACACTGTAGGGATGCTCTTTACTTTTTAGTGTCCAGTAGCGAGTGATTTTTGCTCCATTTCTATCGTATAGCATTGCATGTGCTGGTCGTAACTCGTTGATTCCATCAAATACTCCATGACCTGGAGAACGTGATGGGCCTAAGCCTAATACTTCAGAAAGTCCTGATTCATCGACGACTGGTTTGATATCTCTATGTGCCAACAGTGCCTTTAACTCCGATGCAAATATTAATCGACCATACTGAACTGTATAAAAGAGCGGTTTTACACCTAGTCTATCTCTTGCTACTAGGAGACTTTCATCATGTTCTCCCCAAATTGCAAAAGCAAAAATACCATTTAATTTCTCTAAACAGCTGAACCCCCACTCAATATATGCAGTTAAAAGTACTTCTGTATCTGAATGACCTTCAAAGCGGTAGCCTCTCTGTAATAACTCGGTACGTAGGTCTTCCGTGTTGTATAATTCTCCATTGTAAACTATTGTATATTCTCGGTTTCCAACTTTACGTGACATTGGCTGTATGCCGCCTTCTGGATCAACAACCACTAACCTTGTATGCCCTAGAGCTACGTGATTCGATGACCAAATATTCATATCATCCGGTCCACGTCGTGATAGCGTCTGTGCCATCTTCTTTACTTCACGCTCTTCTTTCCTCATATTTCGTTGCCAATCAATCCATCCTGTAATACCGCACATCTATATCACCCCTTATGGGAAATTATTTTAGTTAATAGGCGTTTAGCCATATCCCATTCTATTCAGGGGTGGTTGTTTGTGTGTTTTATTTTTATTTTCTTACAATAGTAAGCGCTTTATTTTTGAAATGCATAGCTATACCAGCCACCTTCAGGAATAGCTGACCATCTCTTCCGAAGATGAAAACCTTGTTTCTCGGCCATACTAATTAACTCTTTTTCAGTTGGTAGTGGAAACATATTTTTATGGGCTGACATAAAGCTATTAAAGGCGGCTGAAAAAGCGTTTCTTCCCTTTGACTTATTTATTGGTGTTGTAACGATAACATAGCCACTTTCATCTATGACTTGTGCCATTTTTTCAAATAATAGGTGTCTATCGGAGAGAGAAAAGTAGTAAATAAGATTATTTACTAATACTAATTCCACTTGATATTCCTCTACCTCCATATCTCTTATATCACCCTTTAGTACCTCTACGTTACAATTACTCAACCTTTCTTTTGCTTTTTCAGCAACATGAGCATCTGCTTCAATCCCAATAAGATCCATATTCGGACTTTTTCTATAAAGACGTTGAAGGTAGCCTCCATATCCACAGCCTAAGTCCATTACCGATGTTATGTTATTTTTCTTAATCAAACGATGTATTTTAGGAAAAATAAGTTTTTCTAATATCGTCGACGTTTCTGCCACCATTCCACTATAACTATTATTTTCATAACTGGTTTGCTCCGGTTCCTTTAACAAGTTTTGACAGGATAATAGAGTTGGAATGTGAAGCTCTAGCATTTCCTTTACTAATGAACCAACCTCTTTTGGGCTACTAGCTGTAAAATAGGTTAGCATCTCTTTTGTTGCCTTTATTTTACCAGCCCTTTTTTTCTTTAAATGGCCAATTGCTAAGCCTACCTCTACCCAGCGTTGTAATAACAGAGGAGCTAAACCATGTTCCTTTGCTACATCTTCTGGTTTATCTCCTCTTGAAAAATACTCAAACAAATGCATCGTAAACCCAATATAAGCATGCCATGTTGGCAAGAATGGTTCGTTCTTCTTCATCCATTTTCTTGCTTTTAATAATCTCTTCCATTCGCTTAACACTCTAACACTCCTCTCATGACCCTAACCAAGGATAATCTTCTTCTTTCTGAAAATAATAACGCTTTTGTTTTTCTACAATCTGGCTATTCTTTTTGTATAAAAAATCTGTTGGAGATATATTTGATAGTCCTAGTCCTGAAATATTCATTACTTGCTTAAAGTGAAGGAGTGAATTTTTCTCTAGCATAGAAAGCCCTTTTATCCTTACCTTTTGCCAAATCGAGTGAGGATAGGAATAGGCTAGTCCTCCATAGTAACTTAACTTTGATAAGTATTCGGCTCTCGGCTTTCGAACCTTCTCAAACCAATGTAATTCTCTAGCGTCTAACCTTTCTGTTTTGTGCATCCAAATTAATAACTCTCCTAAAACATCACTATCTTGTACCGCTAGGTTCATCCCTTCTCCGGCCATCGGATGGACTGTATGAGCAGCATCTCCGATAATTATTTGATTACCATTTGTATAGGAGTTCATTGTAAAATGGGCTGGAATCATAAGCTGTATTTGTTTCCAGTTTTTCACCTTATCAACATAGCCTTTCATTTCTGGCATGATTTGATGATAGGCTTCATGAAACTTATGAATCCCTTCTTTCCTCCACCTTCTCCACGTGTCTGGAGCTATTTTCAACACTGTTCGTACTTTCTCATCCGGTAATAGAAATAAACCTAAAAAATCACTTTCCGTTCCATATATAACGGACTCTGTTAGCTCAGGAGGTCGCTGGAAAGACACTGTTAAGAATTGATGATTATGGTGGTACTCCTTCTTCTTTACGTTCCAATGCTTTCTTACTCGAGAGCCTCGCCCATCTGCACCAATGATAAATTCTCCTTTTACTTCCCTTTCTCCACTTTTCGTTTTTATCCGGACAACTTTCTGCTCCTCTATCAAACCAACATACTCTGCTGGCTGACACAGCTCAAAGGAAGAATACTCTTTTGCTTTGTCATACAAAAGCTGTCTAATTTGTTCATGAGGTACCATCATCGCATAATGATACGGATGATCAAGAATATCGTATCTCATCTTTCCTGTATAAATTTCTTCACTTTTACTGTTACTTGTTTTGAGCTCTTTTATCCGAACATGAGGAATTCTTTTTCCAAGTATGTCCAATTTATTTCCTACCCCTATACTTTCAAATATTTGTAGACTTTTTGGTTGAAGTAGCTCTCCTTTATATAGCGGATACTCACCTTCTACCTTCTCTACAAGAAGCACAGAAATATTATGTGGTACAAGCTTTAATGCCAACGTTAGTCCCGCAACACCCCCACCTATAATCACCACTTGATAATGTTTCATCTTTGACACCAACTTTTTTAAGATTTATTTCTCTTTTCCCGGTATCTTTTTATAAAAACATTAGTTAATTCTAATACAGGTAATCTATAAGAGCATGTTCAAAAAGTAGTAGCAATGGCTTCGCACGCTGTGCTCCTTGCTTCGAGTTTGTTCAAAAAGGTAAAATCCGACCTTTTTGAACAAACTCTATAAGGAATAATTTTGGCAGAACTGCTCAAAATGAAGATATGTTTTATGAAGATACGAATCGAGGTGACAAAAAAATGAATTCACAACGCGCACAAGAAATTGTAGAATCAATGAAGGAAGTTGAAGTTCTTTTCAATGGAACTCCTGTATGGATTCAACACGTGGACAAAGAAAAAGATACCGCACGAGTATACAAAGAACAAAATCCTGATGATGAAATGACTGTTCCTGTTGAACAGCTTGTCGAACATTAGATAGAAGAATGAATTTTGAAATCAAAAGAGGCTGATTAAGAGGAGCAACTCCTCTTAATCAGCCTCTTATAATTCTTTTACAACCCTTCACGTTCACGTATATGTACGAGTAAGTTCCCACAGCTTTCATCAACTAATTTATAAACTTCATCAAAGTTACCAGTATAATAAGGATCTGGAACATCAGCCGTTTCGTTTTCGAGTAAGAAATCAAGAAGCCTAGCAACCTCTCCAGTCTCGTTGTTTCCCGCCAAACGGTGCAAGTTCGCTAAATTGTCAGCGTCCATCGCGATAATATATTTGAATGACTGCAAATCTTCATTCTTTACTTGCCTCGCCTTCATTCCACTATAATCAATTGTATACCTATCAAGAATATCTCGTGTTCCTTCATGAGGTGGTTTGCCTATATGCCAATCCCCGGTTCCCGCTGAATCAATAAAAATTTTACTTTCTAATCCCACACTTTTTACTTTTTTCCTAAAAATCGCTTCTGCCATTGGGGAGCGACAAATGTTCCCTAAACAAACGAATAACACACGTATCATTTCTATACCCTCTCTTTTTAACATCGTCTTTTCCAAAATAATAGCCTAAACTCGTTTGCTATTCAACATCTATAAAATGAACAGAAGCTTTTCATACAGTTAATTTCTTTTAATAGGCTCAAATATATATGTTGTTTTTCCTAAGTATCGATAATCAGCTTGGTCTTTTCTTCTCCATCCTCTTGTTATTAACTTTTTACCTACTATATGGTTAAAAAAACCATGCCCTATAACGACAATTGATGAGCTTTCCTGTAGTTTGTTCATTAACTTTGATACTGCTATTTCAGCTCTCTTATTTGTTTGTTGTCGAGATTCACCATTCCCTGAGTAGCCTAACATCCAAAGAAAGCGACAGAATACGGTCCAATATTTCGGCTTCATTTTTATCCATTTTAACTTCAAAGGAATTGGAATTTCTGCTTCACGAAAGGTTTGATCGCTTACATACCTTTCTAACCCTATCATCTTAGCAGTTTCCATTGCACGATTTCGATCACTCGTAATGATATAGCTATCTTGTTCCACTAAAAGTCTAAGTTCGGCTGATAAGTCTTGATTCTCTTCAATTCCGGCTTGGTCATATTCCTTCACCCATTCCTTAAAATCCTTTACTACCATTTTATTTTCCATTGGACAATTCGTTTTTCCGTGACGAATTAGGATAATTTCAATCATCATCACTTCCTCAATTCTAGTTATCATACTATTCTATGAGGAGTTGACTATCCCTGTTCAAACAGACAAAATTCAATCCTTTTTTTCTTACTTTTATATTAAAAAAGCCCTTCTCTGAGGTGACTCTCGAGAGAAGGGCTACGTTTTCTATTTCTTATCTATATGTTTTTATCATTTGTTTAAATGAAAATTTCTTGGTGTGTTTCTTTTACCTTTGTCAAAACCGCTTCAATTGATGGGTAGTCTGTTCCAATTTGATACTTTTCTACATTACGTAAAGAATGCTCTTTTTCACCACGGAAAATTTGGACAACTTCTTCTGTACCCATCTTTTTTGTTTGGAGAGTTTTCCCTACAAAAACGGCATCGTTGTTTTCGAACTTTTCATAAACAACATAAAAATCTTGCTTTACTTCTCCAACAAATAATTCTTTGGTTTCGACTAAGTCATGAACGATCACGTTCTCTTCACTTCCTATTCTTAAAATGTTTTAGGTCTTACTTGTTACTTACTATACACTGATCTTTGTAAACTTTCACCAGTAGTATTGTGAAGCTTTTGTTACAAAATAATGTAAATGATTGCTCCCTTTAGATAACTGTGTATTCTAATTTTTTCAAACCTTCACGCACCTCCAGCTAACTAAAAGAGCTTGCTTTACAGCCCCACATTATCCTTTTGAACAGCTGCTTACTTATTATATGAGCATGGCTCACTCATAGAACTTTTATTCATGGAAATTTATATCAATAATTTGATTAAATAATAGCGTTGAACTTTCTTCAAATTTATCAAAGATGTGAATCCTTTTATTCACCCCATCAATCCGAGCAATCGTACCAATGAGACAATGAAAATCGTATTGGTGATAATAAGTAATCGCCACAGAAGATTTATTTTCTATTGCCATTAAAATAGTTTCATTCATTTCTTCTAGCTTTTGCGGGTCTAGCTCTGGCTTTTCCTTACGCTTCATTTTTTCTTTTAATTCTCTCAGTAAACTGACATGCTCTGGAAGCATCATCGCTGTCCATTTGATTGTCCCACGATCACGTAACATGTTCTTCAACTCCTTTTTCTTTAACTCTTACGCCTTATGCCCACCTAGTAATGTACTACGATGGCGCGCTGTTCCACCTTTTGTATAGGAGACCGCTCGTAGTAAGGAAGTAGAACCATATTTCTCTCTTATTGAATCCATTACATAGCTTAAATCCTTTTTCTTTGGCTTTGTATCATCAAAAATACTAAGCTGTGTATAAGAATCGCTACATACATTTGAAAGAGAGATTGTAATTTGTCTAACTACCTCTCCCCGGTAAAAGGTAGCAAGCAACCTCAAACAAGCTTCATATACCTCTAAAGTTAAATTCGTTGGCTCGGCAAGAGATAGAGAGCGTGAAAAGCCTCTCCCCTCCTCTGTCTTGCTATAACCAAGACCAAGAGTGATCGTCCTTCCTGCTTTACTTGCTTGTCTTGCTCTCCTTGTCACTTCCTCACACATTTCAAGAACGACACATTTAATTTCTTTCTTATCTTTGTAATCTCGCATGAGCATTTGCCCTTTTGCATAACTTATTTGTCCTTGTATAATCGGAGCACCTAAATCAGATAAATCAATGCCCCATGCATGGTAGTAAATCTGATTTCCCATCACACCAAACTTCTTCTCCAGTTTTTCTAACGGATAATTAGCCAACTGACCAACTGTACGAATCCCTAAACGTTGTAAATTCCTTTCCATTCTAGAGCCAATGCCCCACATCTCACTTAATGGAGAAACTGGCCAGAGCTTTTCTTTTACATCTTTAAATCGCCACTCTGCCACTCCTTCTCTCTTCGCCTCTAAATCAAGACAAAGCTTGGACAATAACATATTTGGCCCAATCCCAATCGAGCACGTTAACCCAAATTCCTCTAACATGTCCTGACGAATCTTCTCCGCTAATTCTCTCGGACTGCCCCAAAGTCTCTCAGTTCCGTCTACTTGAAGAAAACTTTCATCAACGCTATATGTATGAATGCACTCCATTGGCACATATCGATTGAAAAAGGCAGTAAGCTCAACAGATGTATCTAAATACATCGCCATTTGAGCATTGACAACCTGAATTCTTGGGTCCTTTGGAATTTCAAATAGTCGACTTCCTGTCTTTATATGATAATCTTTCTTGAGCTTCGCCGTAGCTGCTAATACGACACTTCCCTGTCGCTTTGTATCTGCTACAACAGCTAAATAACAAGTTAATGGGTCTAATCCCAAGGCAAGTGCCGAACAGCTAGCATAAAAGCTTTTCATATCAATACAGAGAATATTGCGTTCTTTAATCCCCCGATACATCTCCACAGCCTCACCCCTCAAAAGAACATCTGTTCCTATTATACAAATAAGTATATAAGAATATACGTTCTCATTCAAATAGAATTTCAAGATTGTGATTAATTACCATTAAATAATTACATTTATGGAAGTTCTACTGGTACATACTAAAATTGTTAAACCTAACGAGGAGGAAACATAATGGAACATTACCACGTTGCACATCTGAACGAAGAACAATTACAGCAAATAAAAGGACTAGAAAAAGAGCTAGATGTAATTTTAATCGCTTATGATGACGAAGAGGAAACAACAACAAAATAGTTTCAGAAAGGCTCAACAGTATACTTGCTGTTGAGTTATACATAATAGATAGTAAAGTTTCCCGTGTTATACATCCTCTATTTGTCGATTTTGGTAAAAATATTAAAGTTGGGTTATTATATTTAATAAGACAAAAAACAGTGGGGAATTTTGATTATGAAATACTTTAAACCAGATTATGAAATACAACATTTTTCAGAGCTAACAAAAGAATGGCTAAATGAAAGAAATATCAAAGCAATTTTTTCTGACTTAGATAGTACGTTAGCTATCCACGACCATGAACATGGTAGTGAAGAGTTAGGACATTGGATAGAAATGCTGAAAGAAAATAATGTCACGCTATTCATTGTCTCCAATAATAGTCAGGGAAGAGTAGACCGTTTCGTAGCACCTTATGGAATCCACGGACTTGGTATGAGTGGAAAACCTGGAATTACAAGAATTGAAAAGGAAATGAACAAATTAGGTGAAAAAAGTGAGACAAGCCTCTTCCTAGGAGATCAAATCTTTACTGACGTTTGGTGTGGAAAGCGCCTTAACATGACAACTGTACTTGTTCATCCAATTGGAAGAGAACATGAACCATGGAATATTACACTTAAGCGAAAGCTGGAGACGTTAATTAAGAAGAGATGGAAATAAGTAGAATCTAAGCAAGAACAACAAGATCGAAAGGACAGATGATACATGATGTACGTATACAACTGCTATGCTGGTACACATTCATCAGCCCTTGCAGCTGCCTATCACTTAAATAAGATTCCTCATGACCGTATACCAACAAAGGAAGAAATACTGGGAATTGATATCTTTAATAAACTTACTCCAGGAGACTTTGGTCGAATTATCTATCACGGAGAAGATTCAGAAGGACATAAAGTTTACACTGTAGGAAGAGGTCGCTCGAAAGAATTAATTCCTGCACTGAAAGAACTAATGACGATCCTTCAGGAGAATGGGAAGTCACAGGAAAAGGTCATCTTTTCAAATGCGTCACCTACAGTGCCATTAGCAATGACATTTGGTGGTCTCTTTTCTAGGAGATTTCATATAGATTTTATCGGTGTCCCTCTCCTCGTAAAAGGAGCCAAGCAAACTCACAAAAACATCGCTAAGCTCGTACATCATACAAAAAAGGTAGCAAAAGAATCAAAAAAGCAAGTTGAAATACTTGAAAATAAAGAGCTTGAAGTTAATAAACTTTAAAAAGGTTGCTTCAAAGGGATTCAATAATCCTTTTGAGCAGCCTTTTTCGTTAAAGATAGTCAAAACCAGTAAAAGAGTCTTTATCATAAAAGATAAAAATTTTCCATAAAATACAAATGTATATTCTTATTTTCAGATAAGTGTATAGTATTATAATAGATGACATTTCATCTATTGCACCATAAGAGCTTCCTTATCGTGTTCTTCCAGTCGGTTTATATTTCTCAAGTTACAGTCGGAACGCTAACCGACAGTAGAACGGGATAAAAACTACTATTGGGAGGGAAAGAAATGAAAAAAATATTATTTTCTATCGTAGCCGGGGTATTGGCCATAACCATGCTAACTGCATGTGGAGAAATCCAAGAGGAACACGTACCTGACCAAGAACAAATCGATCGCGCAGCTGGAAACGAGTAAGCTTTAAGAAGCTAAAAGTTCTACGGTGGATCACACCAACTTACCGATTATAGACGGAAAGGAACGTTCTACTACTATTTAACATACAAATCAAAAACCCACTAAATCAAGGAGGGTTTTAAACTTTTATATAATTCTTTAAAACCCTCCAAACTTCATCTTAATGCCTTCCATTCATAACTCATAACTCATAATTTATAATTTATAAATAACTCTCCTCATTGCACAAAACACAATTCTTCCTTAATATAAAAGAAAGTTAAACATAAGGAGCCCCTCTAAGATGATTGATAAAGCCTTTTTACAAAAGAAAATCAAAAAAATTATGACAAGCTATGTTCAAGACCCGACTGTTCAGATTAGCGAAGAAGAATTAAACATCCTTATAAAGAACTTCCACAAAAAAATGGAACAAAATCCAAACGAAGATATACACTACCTTCTTCATGATGTTATTTACGACTATCTAACAATCAACTACTTTTGATAAAAACTTTTGCCACCAAGTTTCTCAACTAATGAAGGAAAGAGTTGATAAAGCCTTGATCCAATATTCATCCAATAAGGGAGATTTACTTCTCTCTTTGGTTTTATTAGTAGTGAAAGAATCTTCATAGAAACATAGCTTGGTTCAAGCATAAACTTCTCAATATTTTTTACATATGTCCCCTCTTGGTCAGCTCTTGTAAAAAAAGGTGTCCGAATCGGTCCTGGATTAACAGCACTTACATGAATATTCGTTTCGTGTAACTCCATTCGTAAGCTATTTGTAAAACCGAGAACAGCATGCTTAGTTGCCGCATACACACTAGACTTTGGTGTTGATATTTTCCCTGCTTGCGATGCAATATTAATAATATGTCCTCTATTCTCCTTCACCATTTCAGGCAAAACCGCCTTTGTACAAGCCATGAGCCCAAGTACATTGACATCAAACATCTCCTTCATGTCTTCTAAATCTGCATCAAGAAAAGTTTCAAATATAGCAAAACCTGCATTATTAATAAGAGCATCAATTTTTTTATGCTCGCTAACAACTGTTTGGAATGTTCCATGAATATCTCTAGGTGAACAAACATCCAATGTATAGTAATATGCTTTTTGATTATAGGTAGTTTCAATAAACTGATGTAGTTCCTGTAACTTTGCAGTAGAACGAGCCATAAGAATAGGTATCGCCCCTGCCCTTGCAGCATCAATTGCAAGTTGCCATCCTAGTCCACTCGATGCACCTGTGATAACAATTACTTTATCCTTTAAATCTAACTGACTCAAAAAATCACCCTTTCTCTTCATCCGAGTTAATTATATCATGTACAATAAAGAGCTAAACTCGATCGTCCCTTGACGAAAAAGTCAGATAACTTTATAATAATTCCAAGAAAATACGTAAGCGTAGATTGGGAATAGTAGACTCAGAACATGTGTAAAGAGAGTAGAATTCAGCGGCTGAAAGATTCTACCACCTCTGTCGAATCGAACCTGCCCTTGAGCTGTTAGGAAAACCTAACCGACTTCCCTCGTTACGGGAAAGCAAGCGGGCAACCACAATATGTGGTTGCCAAAAAAGGTGGTACCGCGGATACAACTCTTCCGTCCTTTTTCATAAAGGATTGAAGGGTTTTTTTTATAGAAAAACTGAAAGCAGTTTTTCTATGGTGCAATGCGCGAAGCCTATGCCTGTTTTTACAGTTAAACGACAAGTGAATTTCTTGTCTTGTAACGCGCACAGAGCGGAGCCATTGCCCTTCTTCGATTAAAACTGTCTTAGCTTTTTATTCTATAAAACCAAGCTCTAAGTCAACATGTTATACAATAGATGCATAAAAAGAGGGATTTACATGGGAAAACAACGAATTGTTGTAAAAATAGGAAGTAGCTCTTTAACCAATGTCCATGGTGGACTATGTGAAGAAAAATTAATTGAACATGTTTCAGCACTAGCCAAGCTAAAAAAAGAAGGGCATGAGGTTGTTCTTATCTCGTCAGGTGCAGTAGCTGCTGGATTTACAGATTTAGGATATCCTACTCGTCCAGTTACAATAGCAGGAAAACAAGCAGCAGCAGCCGTTGGTCAGGGACTTCTTATGCAAGGCTACTCTAAGCACTTCCGTCAGCACGGTATTGTAACAGCACAGCTTTTATTAACAAGACATGATTTTGCCAATCAAGAAAAATACAACAATGCTTACTCTACTTTATCGGAACTATTAAAAAGAGATGTTCTACCAATTATCAATGAGAATGATTCAGTTGCTATCGACGAATTAACATTTGGAGATAACGACATGCTGTCTGCACTCGTAAGTGGTCTCGTCCACGCTGACTTTTTGATTATTTTAACTGATATTAATGGATTGTACGATGATAACCCTCGGAATAATCCAAAGGCGAAAAGATATACCTTCCTACCGGAAGTAACAGAAGAGCTATTAAAAATGGCTGGAGGTGCTGGTTCCAAAGTAGGAACTGGCGGGATGCGTTCTAAAATCGAAGCTGCAAAAACAGCTCTTTCATTAGGCGTTAAAATCTTTATTGGCACAGGTGAAGGTGAAGAAAAGCTCGTTGATACAGTTGCCGGCAAAGGAGACGGAACCTATATCGGCATTACTGGTCCATCCTCTATGAAAAATAAAAAGCAATGGATCGGGATCCACTCAAGCATCTCAGGTAAAATTCAAATCGATAAAGGCGCTGAAAAAGCCGTTGTTAGTAATGGAAAGAGTCTCCTCCCTGCTGGTGTGAAGACAATTGAAGGGCAGTTCACAGTTGGCGAGGTTGTCGAAGTAATAAATGAAAAGAAAGAGCTCATTGGGAAAGGTCAAGTTAGCTTTTCATCTGAGGAATTAGACATGATAAAAGGTCTTTCAAGTAAAGAAGCAAAAACAAAAACAAATAAAGAACGTGCTGAGGTCATCCACAGAAACAATTGGGTAACCTTAACAAAGGAGAAGATGATAAAATGAGTGAATTAGTTCAAAAAGCAAAACGGGCACAGGAAATTACAACTGCCTTATCTGTTTGTACAACAGCTCAGAAAAACGAAGCTCTATCGTTAATCGCTAAGCAACTTCTAGAAGAATCTGCGTACATTATAGCAGAAAATGAAAAAGATTTAGCTAACGGTAGAAAAAATGATATTGGGGATTACCTATTAGACAGACTTACTTTAAATGAACAACGTATAAAAGATATGGCAGAAGGACTAGAGCAAGTTATCGAATTACCAGACCCAGTTGGAGAAGTTATGGAAGATTGGGAACGACCAAATGGATTACAAATTGAAAAGGTACGTGTTCCATTAGGAGTTATCGGGATGATTTATGAGGCACGTCCAAATGTAACAGTGGATGCATCAAGTCTTTGCTTAAAAACTGGAAATGCTGTTCTGTTACGAGGTAGCTCATCAGCAATTCATTCAAATATAGCAATTGTTGCGGTCATTCACCGAGCTCTTGAAAATAGCGAGGTGCCTGTCGAAGCAGTACAGCTTCTTGAAGATACGAGCAGAGAAACTGCTGCGAAGATGTTTACACTTAATGAATATATCGATGTACTTATTCCTCGAGGTGGGGCTGGTTTAATACAAACGGTTGTAAAGAACGCTTCTATTCCTGTTCTCGAAACTGGAGTTGGCAATTGTCATATATATATTGATAGTGATGCAAACAAACAGATGGCAATTGACATTGCAATTAATGCAAAAACACAACGTCCTTCAGTATGTAACGCTGCAGAAACAATCCTTGTTCACCAAGACTGGGCAAATCAACACCTACAAGACCTACTTTCTGAACTAAAAGAAAAAGGTGTTGAAATCCGTGCGAATGAAGCAGCTCGGAAGATAGATGAAAACCTACTCCCTGCCACTGATGAAGACTGGGCAACAGAGTATCTTGATTTTACAGTAGCTTTACGTGTAGTTCCTAGCTTAGAGGAAGCAATTAAACATATCCAAACATATGGCACAAAGCATTCTGAAGCAATTATTACAGAAAGTGCCGAGAACACGGAAACCTTCTTTAAGTATGTTGATGCTGCTGCTGTCTATCACAACGCTTCTACTCGCTTTACAGATGGATTTGAGTTTGGATTTGGAGCAGAAATAGGGATTAGTACACAAAAGCTTCACGCTCGTGGACCAATGGGATTACCAGCTTTAACATCAATGAAATATATAGTTCGTGGAACAGGACAAATTAAAGGGTAGGTGAAACGAATGGTAAACGAAAAGCAAATCGTATTTGTCGGAGCCGGCTCAATGGCAGAATCAATCATTGCTGGATTAATCGCTGATAAAATCGTATCACCAGAGCAAATTACTGCTACTAACCGTCAAGATACAGACAGACTTAACCACTTGAAAGCAACATACGGCATACATGTAACAACTACAAAAGAAGACGCTATAAATGGAAAAGACATTGTCGTTCTTGCTATGAAACCAAAAAATGTTGTTGAAGGTGTTCGCGACATTAAAAAGTTTACTAATAAAGAACAGCTATTTATCTCAGTACTAGCTGGTACACCTACTGACTATATTAGTGAATTACTTGGACATCATTCACCTGTTATTCGTACAATGCCAAATACATCAGCAAAAGTCGGTGCGTCAGCCACAGCAATCTCTGCTGGAAAATATGCATCAACAGACCATGTTTCCCTTACAGAGGAATTATTTCAAGCAATCGGTACAGTTACCGTTGTTCCAGAGGAAAAACTAGATGCAGTTACTGGGCTTGCTGGGAGCGGACCTGCTTATATTTATTATCTTGTGGAAGCAATGGAGCAAGCTGGAGAGGACATTGGTTTAGAAAAAGAGGAAGCCAAAGAGCTTATCGTACAAACCATTCTTGGGGCTGCCAAACGACTTCAATCAACATCAAAAACATCAACAGAGCTATATGAAGAGGTCATGAGTCCAGGTGGAACAACAGAAGCTGGCTTAAAGGTTCTTTCTGAATATAAATTCCAAGAAGCAACAACAAATGCAATTAAACGAGCAACTGAACGCTCAAGGGAACTCGGACGTATTTTAACTGACACAACAACGAAATAGCTAACAGAAAAAAGTCCTATAATGAGAAGAAACTCTCATCATAGGACTTTTTCAAGTTATTCTTGGATTTACCCTAGTACAACACACTATACAAATTCTAATATAAATACATATATTTCTATTTTTGTATTTGTTTTACCAATCTACTATTGTAAAATTTAAGAGACTATACAAATTAATGGTTTCACATACTATGTCTAGTATCAAGGTACTAGTAGCTTGAATTAGCGAGTTTTTAATCTATTAGATTCGCAGTACATTTTTCATCGTTTCAATTAATTCTCTTTTTTTTATTGGCTTACTTAGGTGAAGATCACAACCAACATCTAATGATTTTCTTTTATCTTCTTCTAAAGCATACGCTGTTAACGCTAGAATTGGAGTGTGGTGTCGATGTTGTACTTTTTCCCACTCACGTATCTCCTTAGTCGCTGTATATCCATCTTTTACTGGCATTTGCATATCCATTAAAATAAGAGCGTACTTATTTTGCTTGGCTTTTATTACTGCTTCCTCACCATTTTCTGCAATATCAATAACATAAGGTTCCTTCTTTAAGAATGCTAGAATTAGTTTACGGTTATCTTCCACATCTTCAACTAATAAAAGCCTAGTGGAATTTTGTTTCTCTATCGATAAAGGAGACGTATCAACTGTTGATTTAATTGTAGTAACGTTTGTTTTTAATAGATTAGACTGAGAGAAGGCTTGATTTAGCTTCATAAACAACTCTGCTTTTTTTATTGGCTTAATCATATACCATGTAATGCCTAGAGATTGGATTTGTTCCATCTCTTCCTTCCGATAATCAGATGTAAGCATAACCATTGGTGTACCTTCAATTTCACGTTTTTTAATTAAATGCTCTGCCATCTCCAACCCACTCATGTTTGGCATAAGATTATCTATTAATAAAAGCTCAAAAGCCTGATTTTCCTGCTGTGCTTTACGAATCATCTCAATACCCCGTACTCCGTTACTAGCCTCAAATATCGAGAAACCATGTGGTTCAAGCATTTTTTTTATAATTAGACGGTTCGTATGATTATCATCTACAACTAATACTTTCAATCCATCAAAAGAATGTAACTTACTAGGAATCTGTTTGTCATCTTCTACTAGACTATCCTCAAGTTCAACAGTGAAATAGAACGTCGTCCCTTTCCCTTTTTCACTTTCTACCCATATTTCACCACTCATCATTTCTATAATTCTCTGAGAAATAGTTAAACCTAAGCCTGTACCCGCATATTTTTTCGTTGTTGATGAATCCACTTGATAGAAACGATCGAATATTGAATTTAAAGTGTCTTGGGACATCCCAATTCCAGTATCGCGAACTTCAAATATAATATTTCCAGACCGATTTCCTTGATATGGTGAAACAGAAACAACTACTTCCCCATTCTCTGTGAATTTAAGCGAGTTTCCAACAAGATTAGTAATTACCTGCTTCAGGCGTTCTCCATCACCGATATATGTCCGGGTAAGATCGACACTAATATCGTAAACGATTTCAAGTCCCTTTTTATGTGCACTTAAGAAAAAGATATCGACTGCCTGTTCTACTGCGTCACTAATTGAAAAAGGTCCATTCACTAAATTCATATGACCTGCTTCAATCTTTGCCAAATCCAGAATATCATTAATAATAGTTAATAATGAATTTCCTGATTTTTTAAAGATATTAATGTATTGCCTTTGCTCTTTCGAAAGCTCACTATCACCTAAGAGCTCTGCAATACCTATAATTGCATTTAAGGGAGTTCGAATCTCATGACTCATCGCAGATAAAAACTCACTTTTCGCCTGATTCGCTTGCTCTGCTTCTTTTTTAGCTTGTGCTAGCAATTCTTCTGTGTGCCTTCTTTCTGTGATATCAACTAAAATACCGTTAAAAATAATATTTCCGTCTGTTGATTTTACTGGTCTTGCAGTACCTTGCCACCATTTTAATTCACCTGTTGTCTTTTTCACTAGGCGCCCTTCAAAGTTCCAGGAAGAGCATGAGGTGGTAGCATCATGAAGTGATTGAAAAAAGCTTTCTTTATCACTAAAATAAACCGAATCGAATACCTGCTCCATATCCTCAGTTACTTCCCGCGCCTCATAACCAAAAAGTTCTTTAATTTTTGGACTAATATAGTTCATTTGCCAACTTCCATCATTCTTTGCAATTGATTGAAAAATAACCCCAGGTACATTGACAACCATATCCTCAAATTTGGTTTCACTATCTTTACGTTTCTCTTCCTCTTCAAAACGTTTAATAGTAGCTCCTAGACTACTCGTCATTAAGCGAAGAGCTGCATCATTCACATTTTTCCAATCAGTCTTAACAGCATCCATAATCCCAAGAAAGCCCCATAACTCCTGCCCTATACTAATAGGTACTAATTGATGAGAAAGGACATTTTTATTTTCTAATCGTGTTTTCGTTGCTTCAGGGAGCTTTTCAATTTCAAAATTGACAATTTCTCCTGCTCTCAAAAGATTAATCTGTTTTTCCGTTCCAGCCTTTTTTATTACAACATTTTGTTCGTCTGAATGGTGAATCGTTGGAGAAACTCCCTCAGCTACCCATTCATAACGCATACTACAGGCTGGTTCATTTGTTTCAGGATGTGTATGGATTTCAAAAATAAATATTCGCATTGCACATAGTGATTCTCCAAGGGCTTGTAGTGCAAAGTTCATTCCTTCTTGTATATTTTCTGAAACTAGCAATTGATTTGATGCTTTTCCGACTCCACTTAATAATTGTTCGTATTGCTTTAATAGTTGTGTTGATTGATACTGAACCATACGTCCCCTCACCTTAATTTACATTTTTTATCATTAATTTGATTATACATGAATTTATGTTGTAAGTATTTAGCCAACCACTTTCTATAACGATAAAATAAAATGTAAAAAGCCATCCCCAATAGGATGACTTCTTTACGCGTTTATTAATGTTGTTTTAAAATCCAATTAACCCCACTTAACCCTGATAAAATCGCACCTTCAACTTTTCCTCGTTTAAAAATATCTCCTGTAAATACTACTGGAGCAGGTGTTACTGTACCTAAATACTCCTCTGGATGTAAAATTTCAGGCTTTGAATATAACCAACGCATTAACTGCCTTTTTTCAATGATTTCACCCTCACCCAGTAAAGGCTTAACTGCTTCAATCAGCTCATCTAAAATTTCTTCACTATCTCTTTCATAATTGTATTTAGACCATTGTTCAGAGCCATGTATTGTTACAACTGTAGATTCTGAGATTCCTTTTTGTTCATTATCTCCAATGAACGCTAGCATACCTTCACCTACTTGAATCCCACCTGGACTAGGAATAGTTGTTCGTTTATCTAGTGCCACAATTGCACATAAGCAAGGATAATAAGATACATCATTCAGCTCTTTGATCACTTTTTTCTCAAGCTTTACACCACCCGCTTCAAGTAGTTGCTGCGATTGTGGAACAGGAGCGGTTAATATTAGCTTGTTAGCTTTGTAAGTAACCTCTTCACTGCAACTAGTATCAATTGCAGTTACTTTCCAACGTCCATCTATTTCACTAATTTTTTCTACCTTTTGACCTACAACTGTATGTAAATCCTTTGCAATATCCTTCATAAGAGCATTCATACCATTTGTTCCAACATATCGAGGATATCCATCGTGTTCAACAGCAATTGATTTCCCTTCCATTTGATGAAATCCATTTGACCACACGTTAATTAAATCTTTCTCTTTCCAATTTTGTACAAGTGTCTTCATTGTTTCACTTCTTGCCGTAAAAAACTGAGCACCGTGGTCAGCCTTACCACCAGCAATTCGGCGTGTCGCCATGCGTCCCCCTACACTTCTCCCTTTATCTAACACAATGTAGCTAATTCCTTGTTCCTTACATGTTTGTGCTGCCATTAAACCTGATAGACCAGCCCCAACAATAAGCACCTCAAATTGATTATTCATTTTTTACCCCTCTCATCCATTGGTAAATCAAGATCTTCTAAAATTGTAACAGATCAACATTAATGGTCAACTAATAGTCATACAACTAGAAAATGTGTAGAACCATTTTGAGAAATTTACCTTTATCTATTAATAAAAATTTAGTATTATTAATAGTGTTGTCTATTAATATACTGATTCTATGAATCATTAGGAATAATGCGTAACTAGTTAAGGAGGGCATTAGATGGAAAATGAAAATAAGCAAATACAGCCTTCTAATAAAAAGAACACTGCTTCAGAATTCTGTTTAAAAATTGTCAATCATGCTGCTTTCTCAGCAACAGTTATAACACTAATTCTTATAAATGCGATTGTTGTTGGTTTAGAAACTTACCCAAATCTTTATCAAACACACATGGAATGGTTTGAATATGCCGATAGAGTCCTATTATGGATATTTACAGTTGAAATAGCTTTGAGATTAATAGCTACAACACCGACCAAAAAGTTTTTTACAAATAGTTGGAACTGGTTTGACTTTATTATTGTAGCAAGTGGACATATTTTTGTAGGAGCACATTTTATTACAGTGCTTCGTATACTACGTGTTCTTCGTGTATTGCGTGCAATATCAGTCATTCCATCCTTGCGCCGTCTAGTAGACGCGTTATTATTAACAATTCCTGCTTTAGGAAACATTCTTATTTTAATGAGCATTATCTTTTATATTTTTGCTGTTACTGGTACGATGCTATTTGCAGAAGTTGCACCCGAATATTTCGGTAACTTACAACTATCCTTATTAACACTTTTCCAAGTAGTTACACTAGAATCATGGGCAAGTGGAGTTATGAGACCGATATTTGAACAGCTTACTTGGTCTTGGATTTATTTTGTACTCTTTATCCTAGTTGGGACCTTTATTGTCTTTAACCTCTTTATTGGAGTTATTGTAAGTAACGTCGAAAAGGCAAATGAATTAGAACAAGCTGATATTAAAAAGGCTGAAAAAGATGAGAAGAAACAAGAAATGGCAGATTTAAAACAAGAAATACGTGAATTGAAGGAAATCGTTTTACGGTTAGAGAAAAAGCACTGAGCAAAAATTTGCTCAGTGCTTTTTTTGTTTATACTTATTGAATGCAATTCTCTTTACAAGCTCCGAAGAATTCTTTATATAGTTCACTAACTGCGCGGTCAGCGTCCTCTTCATGAACACCAAATACTAAACTAACTTCTGATGATCCTTGGTTAATCATTTCAATATTTGCTTCAGCTCGGTAAAGTGCATCTGTTGCTCTTGCTGCAATACCAACTGTATTATGCATGCCTTCACCTACGATCATAATCATCGCAAAATCACGCTCGATGAACACGTCATCAACCTCGAGCTCAGTTTTAATACGTTCAATGATGCGGTGTTCTTTTTCACCATCTAATTGAGCCTGTTCAAGGATAACTGATGTATCATCAATCCCTGATGGAATATGCTCATATGAGATACCTTCATCTTCAATAATTTGAAGTAAACGACGACCAAATCCAACTTCACGATTCATTAAGTATTTACGAACGTAAATTGTACAGAAGCCCGAATCACTCGCAATACCGATAACTGGATTCGCTTCATATTCACGCTCAGCAATGATCATTGTTCCTCTGGCACTCGGATTGTTTGTATTCTTAATACATACAGGAATCTTCTTACGGAAAGCTGGGATTAATGCTTCATCATGGAAAACAGAGAAGCCAGCATAAGAAAGCTCTCTCATTTCACGGTAAGTCATTTTCATAATTTCTACAGGATTTTCAACCACTTTCGGGTTTGCTGCGTAAACTGAATCTACATCAGTAAAGTTTTCATAAAGTTCCGCATCAATACCCGCTGCTAAGATTGAGCCTGTAATGTCTGATCCTCCACGAGGGAATGTCACGAGAGTCCCCTCAGGTGAGTAGCCAAAGAAGCCTGGGAAAATAAGAATTCCTGATTGCTCTCTTAATTGAAATAAATTGTCATATGCCTCTGGTAGTACTTGAGCATTTCCTGGTTCATCACTTACTAGTAAACCTGCCTTCAGTGGGCAAATATAGTGAGCTTCAATTCCACTACTTTGCAAATAGAATGCAATTAATTTTGCATTGTTATCTTCACCACTCGCTTTGATTAAATCCATAAACTTCCCTTGATTTGTTGTATCAAAGCTTAATCTTTCTTTTAAATCCGCCTCAATTGTTTCAATAATCTCATGAGATAGCTCTAAGCCCTTGGCTATATCTGCATAACGACCAACAACAGCTGCTAGTTCCTTTTCTGTGGATGCACCACTTAAGTGAGCTTCTCCTAATTGTATTAATAAATCCGTTACTTTCGTATCTTCGTCACTACGCTTTCCCGGTGCAGAAACGACAACTACTTTTCGTTCTGGATCGTCTGTAATAATCGCTGATACCTTTCTAATTTGTTCCGCACTTGCTACTGATGAACCACCAAATTTTGCTACTTTCATCTCTTCTCCCAGCTCCTATAATGTTTTATTTTAAAGTTTGTGAATACTCAAAAAAATCTCTTGGTATTGAGTCTAATTCGCTAATGTGTACAACCTTTGTCTCTATATTATATTGCACAACTAAGACAACAAATTAACTCCTAACAAGCGTCGGACTCACTTCGCACTCGAGCTCCTTAAGTTGTTTTAAATTTACCATAGGGAAAATTTGTTTGCAAAGCTTCATAATAAGCCTTAATTGGGTTGTGCTGGTATATATCCCCTTCAGACTAACTGACAACGATATCGCTTAAAATTATCCTTATACAGTTACAATCACTCTTAAATGATCGAGATATGGCACAACTCCTTTTCTAAAACAGATTAAATTTTATATTCTCTTTATTTATACTAAACTTCTTAGTAATTTTCATTATTTTTTAAAAATTATATCTATAATCTCCTTTTCTAAAGCAATAAGTATAGAAATCAACCTTTCTCAAAAGAATAATGGCAAGTAAAGTAAAAGACAGGAGTGAAGAACAATGAAAACAATTTCTCTACAAGTAGAAAAAATGAGCTGTGGTAATTGCCTTACAACTGTAGAAACGGCAATTAAATCAGTAGAAGGTGTAAATGAAGCAAAGGGAAGCTTAGAGGAAAAGACAATTAAAGTTCAATACAATGAAGAAATAGCGGATGTATCAGACTTTGTCGAAGCCGTTGAGGAGGTTGGTTATATCATCATATAACTCACTTCACTGTCAGACGTATCCTTTCAAAGTTAAATTAAGAAAATATTGTACATCCATTCACATTTACACAAAATTTTTCCTTGCTAGTATTCTTTCAATCTGTTAGGATAATATTGTAAATGAAGAAACGGGAGCTTGAGAGTAACAAGCTGAGAGGATAGCTGACACTGCTATCGACCGGGAACCTGATCTAGGTAATGCTAGCGGAGGGATTATTCTTAGGAATACGTCTATCTATTCGACCGCTTGCTAGCGGTCTTTTTGTTTTTTGACGACGTATCATCATAGTGTTTTACTGTGTAAATATCCTAAAACCCCCTCCTCCTGTCTAGATGGTTCAAATTATTTTGAACAATATGAAGGAGGATTTTTTTATGTCTATGAAAGAAAAAAATGTATCATTGATGCCCCCATTCCCAAACAGTACAAAGGTGTATGAAACAGGTTCAAGAGAGGATATTCGTGTACCTTTCCGTGAAATCAAACTGAGCCCAACTGTACGAAACGATATTGAAGAACAAAATGAACCTCTACGTGTATACGACACAAGTGGTTTATATACAGACCCTGATCACATTGTTGATGTTCGTAAAGGATTACCTCAATTACGCCGCAACTGGATTCTAGAGCGTGGAGATGTAGAAGAATATGAAGGAAGAAGTACGAAACCAGAGGATAATGGCTTTCAAACAGAAGAACGTTCATTTGAAGTAGAAAGATTTGATACATCACACCGAAAACCAATCAGAGCAAAAAAAGGAAAGAATGTTACTCAACTTCACTATGCAAGAAAAGGTATTATTACTCCTGAAATGGAGTTTATCGCAATACGTGAGGGACTAGAGCCTGAATTTATTCGCTCTGAAGTTGCAAATGGACGTGCAATAATACCTGCAAATATTAATCATCCTGAAAGTGAGCCTATGATTATCGGACGTCACTTCCATACAAAAATCAATGCTAATATTGGAAACTCTGCCGTTACCTCTTCAATCGAAGAAGAAGTAGAAAAAATGACATGGGCAACTCGTTGGGGTGCTGACAATATTATGGATTTATCAACAGGTAAACATATCCATACAACAAGAGAATGGATTATCCGCAACTCGCCTGTTCCAATTGGAACAGTGCCGATTTATCAAGCACTAGAAAAAGTAAATGGCATAGCTGAGGATTTATCATGGGGAGTGTACCGTGATACATTAATTGAGCAAGCAGAGCAAGGGGTTGACTACTTTACGATTCATGCTGGTGTCCTCCTTCGCTACGTTCCAATGACAGCTAGCAGACTTACAGGTATCGTATCAAGAGGAGGTTCTATCTTAGCTGCATGGTGCCTTGCACATCATGAAGAAAACTTCTTATATACTCATTTTGAAGAAATCTGTGAAATTATGAAGACATATGATATTGCTTTCTCACTAGGTGACGGGTTACGCCCTGGGTCAATTGCAGATGCAAATGATGAAGCTCAATTTGCTGAACTTGAAACTTTAGGTGAATTAACAAAAATTGCTTGGGAGCATGATGTACAAGTAATGGTTGAGGGACCAGGTCATGTACCAATGCACAAAATCAAAGAAAACATGGATAAACAGCTAGAGATTTGTAACGAAGCACCATTCTATACATTAGGTCCATTGACAACCGATATTGCACCCGGCTATGACCACATTACATCTGCTATTGGTGCAGCAATGATTGGTTGGTTTGGAACAGCGATGCTTTGCTATGTCACACCGAAAGAACATTTAGGACTTCCTAATAAGGAAGATGTACGTGAAGGAGTTGTTACATACAAATTAGCAGCTCATGCAGCTGATTTAGCAAAAGGACATCCTAATGCTCAAAAAAGAGATGATGCTCTTTCAAAAGCTCGATTTGAATTCCGCTGGCACGATCAGTTTAACCTATCACTTGACCCAGAAAAGGCAATCTCTTTTCATGATGAAACATTACCAGCAGAAGGAGCAAAAACAGCACATTTCTGCTCAATGTGTGGTCCCAAGTTCTGTAGTATGAAAATCACTCAAGACATTCGTGATAAAGCAGAAAAAGAAAACTTCACAGTTGAGAGCGTAGAAAAAGAAATGCAAAAGAAATCAGAAGAATTTCGTGAAAAAGGCAGTACGATTTATCAATAGGTTTAAACCCCTTTAGCCTTGACTAAAGGGGTTTTTAAAATCATTTTTTAAGACTGCTCTGCTGGCGTTTCGCCTGCTCCTGGTGTTTCATCTGCTCCTGGCGTTTCATCTGCCCCTGGAGTTTCATCTGCTCCTGGCGTTTCATCTGCTCCTGGCGTTTCGTCTGCCCCTGGAGTTTCATCTGCTCCTGGCGTTTCGTCTGCCCCTGGAGTTTCATCTGCTCCTGGTGTCTCGTCTTCTACTTCATCTTCAGGTACATCAATATAGCCCTGTTCAGCAAGGTTTCTAACTAAAGTAGCCATTTGTGCTCTAGTCATTTCTTCGTTAGGTGAAAACGTACCATCTGGTTTACCTTTCATAATGTCATGGTCTCTAACCCACTCAATATCTTCAGTAAACCATTTTTCTTCTTCAACATCTGGAAAGTGACCTTTAAATGGTCTTTCCCCACGTGCAACACCTTGAGTAGTTCCAGGCGCTTCCATTATTCTAGCAGTACCTTGACCAGTACCACTTATACCATGAGTACCTTGTTTACTATGAATAGTAGATCCTTGGGTACCTCTATTAGTTACTCCATGATTAATTGTTTGGTGCTGTGGTGCTGTTGGAGCTCCATGAACACCTACTCCAGTTGTTCCCTGTGTACCATGAGTACCTTGTGCTCCCATATCACCACAACCAACTAAGCTTCCTGCAATAAATGTTGCTGCTGTTAAAGTCATTAATGATTTCTTCATATTTTCATCCCTTCTTAATTTAAATAGTGTTCTGAAAAAATTAAAATACACTAACTTCTCTAACCGACACTGTCAACGAATTTAGAATAAAAACGTAAAAAGAACTTTTCATGGTTACTTAATACGCAATTTTATTTTCATTAACGCATGCCTGCTTCAGGTGTTTGGTCAGGTACTCTGTTTCTTTCCCCTGCAGGAGATAAGACATTGTTACGTTGTTCAATTGGACCTTCATGAGTCCCTCTCATTAAGCCACGATGACCATCAACATTTCTTTGTCCCATTTGGCCTTCTATACCTGGTCGACCTAATCCAGGGTCATGAACTCCAGGGGTACCACGTAAAGTAGGATCAAATACTCCCGGTGTTGTTCCTGGACGGTTCATCATTGGATCGTGAGCACCTGGAGTTACTCCTCGATCAAGATGGGTTGGTGCATCCTGTCGTTGCATGTTCATATTTTGACCTTCTACACCACCAGTTCCACAACCAACTAAGCTTCCTGCGATAAATGTTGCTGCTGTTAATGATAAAATTATTTTTTTCATATTTTCATCCCCTCCTACGCTATATGTTGTTCAGAGAGAAGAAAAATACTCTGACACATCTAACCAATAGAACCTAAGAATATGAAAAGCAACACATTAAAAAGAAGATGTTCCAAAAGGAAGGCTTCTGAAAAAGTGTGATTTTCACTTTTCCAACAGTCTTTTTTACCTTTTAGACATCTTCGAAGCAATGTGCGAAGGAGCTACTAAGATGGGTTTTCTCAAGTAAGACGAATAGCGTTCCCAATTATTGCCCGAGTTCGCTCTAAAAAACCCTTTAGCAATATATGCCAAAGGGTTAAATACAACACATAGCCTGTTATCTAAATCCACCAGCAGTACCAAGACGCAAACCTTGTTGTCTCTCTCTCATACTACTTTGGTCTTCTTGACCCATTCTTGTCCCGGTCGTCCCAGTCGTTTGTCCTTCAATACCAGTTCTCCCTAAGTCTTGATTATGAGCTTGTGGTGTTATCGGGTGTCGTGATTGTTGAGTATAGGGTTCAGTTCGTCGCATAATTGGATCGTGTGTACCTGGTGTTGCTCCACGGTCAAGTTGGGTTGGTGAATCTTGACGTTGCACGTTTACATTTTGACCATCTACACCAGCAGTACCACAGCCGACTAAACTTCCCGCTATAAATGTTACTGCTGTTAATGATAACAACATTTTTTTCATATTTTCATCCCCTCCTACGCATTAGAATGGTACGAAACGTAGGAATTTACACAGACAGTATCATCCAAGGAATGAATGATTACTCAATAAAAAAGAAATAGTAATAAACACACATTATTTAAATACTCGCTTTATCATCGTTAAAGCACCTTTTGTCGTATGGTATCTTAATGGTATATCAAATTTAGATGTTTGCTTGAGTACCCCTTTTTGATGAGAAAAAGTATCAAAGCTAAATTTACCATGATATGCACCCATACCACTTTCTCCTACACCACCAAATGGTAAATGAGGAGTGCCAAGGTGATAAATCGTATCATTAATACATCCACCACCAAAGGACAAATCGTTTAGTATACGTTTTTCAGTAGCTACATTCTCAGTAAATAAATAAAGAGCAAGGGGGTTTTGACGTTCTCTAACTATTTCAATGACTTCATCTAAGGAGCCATATTCAAGAATTGGTAAAATTGGACCAAAAATTTCATCCGTCATGATCGGTGAATCAAGGGAAACATTCTCAATAAGTGTAGGTTCTAAGAAACGTTTTTCTCTTTCTGACTGACCACCATAGACAATGTCTCCATTGTCTAAATATGCTATTAAACGATCCAAATGACGCTGATTAACAATCATTGGATAATTAGAATTACTGATAACATTTTCACCGTAAAATTCTTTTATTGCTTTTTTTAGCTGTACTACTAATTTTTCTTTCACATTTTTTTGAACAAGTAGATAATCAGGAGCAACGCATGTTTGCCCGGCATTAATAAATTTTCCCCAAACAATGCGCTTTGCTGCTATCTCGAGCTTTGCATCATCATGAACAATGGTAGGGCTCTTCCCCCCTAATTCAAGTGTTATGGGTGTTAAGTATTTAGAAGCTGCTTCCATAACAATCTTTCCAACCGCTACGCTACCAGTAAAGAAAATATAATCAAAACGTTCCTTAAGTAAAGCTTCACTCGTCTCCACTGCACCTTCTACTACAGTTATATAGTTTTCTGAGTAAGTCTCTTTGATAATTTCTGCGACAATTGCTGATGTTTCTGGAGTTAATTCAGACGGCTTTATAATCGCGCAGTTACCAGTAGCCATTGCTCCGATAAGGGGTGCTAATGCTAGTTGAAAAGGATAATTCCAAGGGGCAATAATAAGGACAACTCCATACGGTTCAGGATATATATAACTATCCGACCCAATATGTGTTTTTGGTGTACGAACTTTTTTAGGCTTAGCCCAATCTTTTATATTCTTTAGAACATCGTTTATCTCATTATATAAATAACCTATTTCTGTCATATAGGCCTCAAACTCTGACTTATTTAAATCGTTTCTCAGTGCATCAATAATTTGCTTTTCATTTTTCTTTATTACTTTTTTCAAAAGCTTTAGTTGTTTTATACGAAAAGAAATATCCTTTGTTTCCCCAGTAAAAAAATAATTTCGCTGATTCTCAATTAGTTTAGAGGATGATTGCATCATTATTGCTCCTTTCAATACTAAAACGATCCTTTTTAATCAATAAAAGCTGTAGTAGTATCATTATACCACCACAGCTTTTCAACATATATTACCATTGACCGTATTTTCCCCAAGCAGGGAGTTTCATTCCTAATATTTGAAAAATGACTGGTCGAGATTCTGCAACAAGAGAATCCGATGTACAAGCACTCTCAGGTTCGTATCCTATCGCCTTAGCATGTGCTAACGTTGTTTCTTCAAGAAAATTTGTTAACTCTGCTTGATCAAAGCAAGGAGGTGAAGCATACACTTTTTTTGTATGATCAATAATGATTCTTGTATTGTCAGGTGCAGTTGGTGTTGTCTGAACCGCAAAGCCTGTAATAAGTAATAAAGTAATCAATCCGATAACGATGTATGCAATGTATTTCACTATATTCCCTCGTTTCTCTATGAATAGGTGTTTACAACTTAAGCATCAAACCCATTACTAGTTTAATAGAGGAAACGTAAAAAAAGCAATAAAGATACTCTATCAGTATGATTATTTATATAGAGCTTCTACTAAAATTTCAAGAGCATATGGTGCACGAACACCCTCAGCAGCAGCAGATAGTGGCATAACTATAAACTCTTCTTCTTGAATAGCTGTTACTTCAGTAAGTGCTGGATGGTTTAGTAGTAGATTCCTTTTATCATCAGCTGATGTCTCTCCGTAGTCAACTATGACAATGACATCTGGATTACGCTCAACTACCTCTTCCCAGCTTACCTCTGCCCAGTTTTTCTCTACATCACTAAAAATATTTTCAGCACCAGCCATTGTAATTAGCGTATTTAAAAAGTTTTTAGCCACAGTAAATGGAGTTGTATCACCACTATCATAAACAAAAACTTGCTTTGGCTCTTCATTTGAGGGAATACCTTCCTTCACAATTTCTAACTCATCCTTCATTTCTCTGATCAAACTTTCGCCTCGTTCCTCGACTCTAAAAATTTTAGAGATGTTTCGTATATCTGTAAATACATCTTCTATTGTTGGACCTACATTACTAGAAGACTGATGCAAATAAGCTTGAACACCAAACTCCTTTAACTGTTCAACTGTTCCGACATTACCTTCTCTAAAGGCACTTGCCCAACCTGCATAAGCAAAATCAGGCTCAGCAGCTAAAAAGACCTCTTGTGAAGGATATTGATCTGCTAAAACATCAATAGCTTCATATGCAGCTTGATACTCTGGTAAAATCTCATCATCAAGATATGCTGTTCCAATCATAAAATCCTCTAAACCTAAAGCGAGCATTACTTCTGTTACATGCTGATTCAATGTCACTGCTCGTTGCGGTACCTCTGAAAACGTAAGAATTTGCTCATTATTTTCAATCTCTACTATATCCGTTTCCATTTCAATTTCTAAATCTTTTACCTGTACTTCCTGCTCAGTCGATGTTTCCATACCACTACAAGCTACCATCATCGATATTACGACACTAGCAACTAACCACTTTCCTCTTTTTAAAATTTTCATTTTTTTCCTCCATGTACTTTTTTCGATTTATTAGTCATTGTGTTAGATGAATATAATAACTGGATTTGACCCGTAATCGGATGAGTAATAACCGTTGCATCAACTTGAAAAACCTCTTTCAGTAAACTCTCAGTCAATACCTCACTCGGACTACCAAAAGTAATCACCGTTCCTTTATCTAACACATAGATAACATCACAATATGCAGCGGCTAAGTTCAAATCATGTAAAGCTGCCAAAGTAGAAATGTCAACTCTTTTTACAACATCTAATATTTGAAGCTGATGATGAATATCAAGGTGGTTTGTCGGTTCATCTAAAATAAGATAGTTAGCATTTTGAGCAAGGGCTCTTGCAATCATGACCCGTTGCTTTTCTCCACCTGATAAGGTCAGAAAACTTCTATCTCGATACTCTGTCATACCTACTTGCTCTAAAGCATGATCAACTAGTTGATGGTCACCTACCTTTTCAGATTCGAAAATCCCTTTATGGGCATGCCTACCCATAGAAACAATTTCTATAACTGAAAAATCAAATTGGACATGACTCTCTTGACCAACAACAGCGATATTTCTAGCAAATTCTCGATGAGTAAGCTGAAAAATGTTAGCACCTTCAAAATGTATTTCACCTAATTTTGGTTTATTAATACGATATATTGTTTTTAATAAGGTGGATTTGCCACTACCATTAGGCCCAATTATCCCAACAAACTGGCCTTTTTCTAACTGTAGCTTGATATTGTCGTTTATTGTTTTATCTCCAATAGTTACTGTTACATTATTTAGAGAAATCATCAGGTACCACCGCCTCCAAATGAATAAGTACTTCGTCGAAGGAGCCAAATAAAGAAAGGACCGCCGCATAGTGCCGTAACGATTCCAATTGGAAGTTCTTGAGGAGCTACTACCATTCTCGCTATGACATCTGCCCAAATTAAGAAAATAGCTCCTACTAATGCACTTGCCGGTAACACACGTCGATGGTCAGATTTAATTACTAAACGAACAACATGAGGAATCATAAGCCCGATAAATCCAATCGCACCACTAACAGCCACCATCACACCAGTAAGGAGGGCTGTAATAACAATGAGAACTTTTTTGAATCCATCAACGTTTACACCTAACGTAGAGGCACTTTCCTCTCCCATAAGTAAAATATTTAGTGAACGAGACTGGATCATTAAATAAATAAAGCCAACGATTAAACATAAAAAAGGAATCATTAAATTATTCCACTTTGCACCAGCCACACTCCCCATCATCCAAAACATCGCGTCTCGAATTCCTTCTTCTCTAGGAGCTGAAATTACAATATAACTTGTAACTGCTGAAAGCATCATCGAAACCGCAATCCCTGCTAAAAGAAGTCGTACTGTAGAAATCTTTCCATGTACCTGTGCTAATAAAAACACGAGCAGTACAGAAGATAACGCACCTATAAAAGCGGCTATTGAAAGAGCGTATTGTCCGAATATTGTAAAAACCCCCATAACAATAACAAGTGTAGCGCCTACAGATGCTCCTGATGAGACACCTAATATAAAAGGATCGGCTAAAGAATTTCTTACTAACGCTTGAATTGCTACACCAACTATCGCTAAACCAGATCCTACTATTGCAGCTAAAAATACGCGTGGAAATCTAAGCTCCCATACAATCTGTTCTTGAGCTCGAGACCAATCTTGAGCAAGCCCCAAATCAAAGATTGATATCTTTGAAAGAGCAATCTTCCAAACTGTTAATGGTGAAATAGTAACTGGGCCAAGCATAATTGATATAGTCATGCTTATAAGTAAAATACCAATTAATAAAAAGATGAGTACTGAGAACGGTATAGTCTTTTTCTTTTCTAGTTCTTTCGGTGTAAAATTTCCTGCTGATATATTGTTTGATTTCATCTTTACTACACTACTCAAATTTTTCCTCCTGCCTTTTTCACAAAGCCCATTAAACAATAATCATTACGATTTACATTACAGTTTTAATCTTTGTTTTAATCAAACCCTATATAATTTTTCGGTGAGAGAATGTATCCCTCACCGAAATTCAATTAATTCTTAACAAATTCAGCTTCAAACCAGTTCATCTGCTTACGAACATTCACAACTTCACCAACAAGAATAATTGCAGGATGAGAAATTCGTTGTTTCGTCGTTTCTTTTACTATCGTCTGTAATGTCCCAGTCACTGTTCGCTGCTCACATGTTGTTCCCCATTCTATAACTGCTACAGGTGTTTCATTAGGTCTTCCATGAGAAATAAGCTTTTCACATATTCGAGGGAGATTTTTCATACCCATATAAAAAGCTATTGTATCGATACCTGTAGCAAACGCTTGCCATTTCTGCTCACTAAAGTCATTCTCTTTTAAATGACCAGTGACCATTGCAAAGGATGATCCGTGCTCTCGATGAGTCACGGGGATACCAGCATATGCAGGAGCTGCAATTCCAGCAGTGATGCCAGGAATAACTTCAAATTTTACACCTAACTTAGCTAAGTGAGATGCTTCTTCCCCAACACGACCAAACACACAGGGGTCTCCCCCTTTCAACCTCGTAACCACTAAGCCCTCCATCGCTTTTTGACCAAGAAGTTCATTAATTTGCTCCTGTCTTAGCGTATGGCTTTTTGGAAGTTTTCCACAATAGATATATTGAGCATCTTGTTTAGCATATTGCAATAACTCTTCGTTCGCTAAGCGGTCATATACAATCACATCAGCTGCTTCTATGCACTCCTTTCCACGAAGTGTAATCAGCTTGGGGTCGCCTGGTCCTGCTCCTACTAGATACACAATTCCTTTCAAAAAAACACCTCCTCTAGTAAAAGTAACTTAATTTACTGTTCATACTATTTTTTCTCTATTCCCAAATCTGCAAAAGTCGCCATTTCATTAAGCATATGTGTCGCTGCCACTAATAAAGGATAGGATAAAGCAGCGCCTGTTCCCTCACCTAATCGTAAGTCCAATGACAATAACGGCTTTTTATGTAAATAAGTAAATATTGCTTCATGTCCGGGCTCAACAGATTGATGACTTATGATAAAATGCTCTTTTACTGTTGGACAAAGCTCATAAGCCACTAACGCTGCAGCAGAAGAGATAAGCCCATCAATAATTACCGGAACTCTCCTTGAGGCAGCAGCTAATATAACTCCAGCTAGAGCACCAATTTCTAGCCCTCCAACTTTTGCAAATATTTCTAAAGATGTTGATTCCGAACTAATTTTTCTATTATGTAACGCTTCTTTAATCGTAGTAATTTTTTTACTATAACCTTCTTCATCTAACCCTGTCCCGTGCCCAACAATCTCTACTACATTTGCTCCTGTATAAGCTGAAATAAGCGCACTACTTGAAGTCGTATTTCCTATACCCATCTCCCCTATAATAAGGAGATGGTGCCCTTCATCAATAAGTCGTTCTCCTTCCTCAATCCCTACCTCAATTGCACGAATTGCTTCACACTCTGTCATTGCATCTTCACGATAAAAATTATTTGTGCCTGATTTGATTTTTTTTACAATTACCTCAGGGGCTTCGATCTCCCCATTGACCCCAACATCAAGAACATGTACAGCAGCACCGATTTGTTTTGCAAACACATTAATTGCAGCACCACCATTTATGAAATTATGAATCATTAGCTTTGTCACTTCTTGAGGATATGCCGAAACTCCTTCAGCCACTATGCCATGGTCTGCTGCAGCAATAATAACTGCTGGAGAGTGAACAGTCGGTCTTTCCTTATCAGTTATCCCTCCAAGTTGAATTGCAAGCTCTTCAATTCTTCCTAAGCTCCCAACTGGCTTTGTTAGCTGGTCTACATGCTCTTTAACCGCATGCATTACTTGCTTGTTTAATGGTTGTATCTTTTGAATCACTTTATTTAATTTATCCATTCTTACTTTTCCCCTTTTCTGTACTGCTCACATGAAGCAACAAATCGCTCAGCAATTTTTACATTTGAAGCAAAATGAATATGAGTATAGCCAGCCAGTAAAGACGGTGCCCCATAATAGCCTTCTTCTCCTTCTTTTCGAAGAGCCTTTACCCGATAAGCTTTCGTTACTTTTTCCTTCTCTTCAAAGGTTGAATAATGAAACTCATGTCCTCTTGCTACTTCACTTTCACGTAGTATAACTGAATCATGAATCGCAGTTACTTCTCTGTAACCAAGGGCAACCAGTCTATCTTTCATGACAACATTACCTGGAATGACACCAACCATTGGATATGATTTTCCATTAGTTGTTGTTAAAGAGTCTGTTAAAAACATATACCCCCCACATTCAGCAAAAGTAGGTAGACCATTTGTAACTGCCTGCTTCACTTGCTCTTTTAATTCAGTCATGCTAGCAAGCTCATCGGCAAATTCTTCTGGAAACCCTCCACCTATATAGAGTCCATCAATATTTTCTGGCAAACTTTCCCCATTTAATGGGCTGAAAAATACTAACTCGGCACCAGCTTGTTCAAGAAGTGTAAAATTCTCTTGATAATAGAAGTTAAAGGCTGCATCATGAGCAACTGCAATTCTCACTTTTTTCTCTACTGAGGTAGACTTTGAAAATAGGCTGTTTTCTATCTTAATCGTTGGAGCATGTTCAGCGATTTTCATTACCTTATCCAAATCTACTCGTTCCGCAATTACCTCCCCAAGATCGTCAAAGAATCCATCTAGTTCTCCTCGTTCAATCGCTGGGATTAACCCTAAATGACGCTCAGGAATAGACAAGCCATCCCCTTTCAAGAGATAACCAATAACTGGTATTCCACATTCTTGTTCGATCGCTGCCTGACAAAGCTTAGAATGCCCTTCACTTCCTGCCTGATTTAAGATAACACCTGCAATCGTAACGTTCGGATCAAGCAATTGATAGCCTTTAACAATTGCTGCAGCACTACGAGCCATACTCGAAATATTAACTACAAGTATGACAGGTGCATCTAATAATTGACTAATTTCAGCTGTACTTCCCGTGTTACTTAGAGGGCTTTTACCATCATAAAACCCCATAACACCTTCAATAATTGAAAGGTCTGCTCCTTCACTCGCTGTTGCATAAATATCCTTTACAATCTCATGATTAAGCATCCAGCTATCAAGATTACGTGAATTCCGACCTGTTACTGCTGTATGATAGCTTGGATCAATGTAGTCTGGGCCACACTTGAAACCTTGAATAGCAAATCCCTTTTTCTTCAACGCTGCCATTAATCCTATCGTTATCGTTGTTTTTCCTGCCCCACTACTTGTTCCTGCAATGACGATTCTACGTTGCACATTCATCACCCTTACTTCGGTCTATTTTACTGCAATTGAAATTGTGACATTTCCACTTTTCTTTTTCTCTAGTACAAGTTCATTTGTACCTGATGCGAGCATGGCGGCTGGTTCGCTTACACCATATGCACCAGTATATTTAAATACTGTGTCAGAAGGGTTTTTCATCGGCATTTTATTAAGTTCAGCTGGTGTATAAAAAGTAAACATCCAACCCATTTCATTACATACTTCTAAAAGACCTTCCTCATCTTTTTTCAAGTCTATTGTAGCGATTCCTTTAACTGAGTGAATGGAAATGTTGTTTTCTATTAATGTTTCATTAATTACTTTCTTGATTTCATTTTTACTAGTTCCTCGATTGCAACCAATTCCTAAAAGGACTGACTTAGGTCGGTAAACAACACCATTTTCTAAGAATAGTTCCTTTTCAGCTTCTGATAAAATACGGTGAGTAATTAGTAAGGCAGCCTTAAAGCTTTCCCCTTTCGCTGCTTCTAGAGAATCTACTAGTTTCATATGCTTTGGAAGTTCTCTATCATGCTTCCACCAATTTCTTTCACCAGATTCCTGAATAATAACAAGACGTTCCTCGTTTACAACTGATGCACTTACTGGAGTGACATGAGTTTCATCCTCAATTACCCAACCGAACTCTCTCCCAAAAATATCTACAGGAATTGTCTTTTGTACATCTGAAGCTGTTGTAATCACTGGGCTTGCTTCTAAGTACTCGGCTACTTCTCTTGTTAAATCATTTGCACCACCAACATGACCAGAAAGAACACTTATCGCAAATTCTCCTTTATCATCTATTACGACAACAGCAGGGTCTGTCTTCTTGTCCTTTAATATTGGAGCAATCATTCGAACAACTGCTCCCAGTGAAATGACCATTATTATTCCATCATAGCGCTCAAACAACTCAGGTAATTGTAAACGAACAGATCCTTCAAAAAGAGTAATTCCTCGTTCTTTTTCATCACCATAAGCAAATTTCTTCATATAATAAAGATCTGCTGACGGCATGTTGCTAGTCAGCGTTCGAATTTTCTCAACACCATGCTTTGTAATTGCAACTAGAGCTACCTTATCCATGAGAAGGTTCACCTTTTCGATATCCATGAGTAAATGATTTATCATAAAGCTTTGATTCGTACTGGCGGTCTGTTAACAAATCAGGATTTACAGCTTTGCTAATAATCACCATTGCTTGTTTTCTAATTCCTTCCTTTCTCATTGTATCATCTAATTCAGCTAGCGTTGTTCGTACAACCTTTTCATCAGGCCATGATGCACGGTACACGACTACAACAGAGTCTTCTTCCCTCCAGCCTGCTTGATAAAATTCCTTCACTACTTTTTTAATTAAAGTTGCGCTTAAGAATAGACAGACTGTACATTGGTGTTTTGCCAAATCATATAGCTTCTCCTTATCAGGCATTGGAGTGCGCCCCTCTGCCCTAGTTAAAATCACAGTTTGCGTTAAATCTGGGACTGTTAACTCTACACCAGCAGCTGCTGCAGAGGCAAAAACAGAACTAACACCTGGAATAATCTCATAGTCAATTCCCTTTTCTTTAAATCTAACCATTTGTTCAAGTATTGCCCCATAAATAGCCGGGTCTCCCGTATGCATCCTAGCGACACTTTTTCCTTCTTTTATGTAACCTTCAACACATTCTACAATTTCATCTAAACTCATCCCTGCGCTTTTTAATACAGTTGCTTCAGGCTTAGCCTCCTCCATTAAAACTGGATTAACAAGAGAGTCAGTATATAAAATTACATCCGCATTCCTAAGAATTTTTAAGCCCTTTACTGTGATTAAGTCTGGATCCCCAGGTCCTGAACCTACTATGTACACCTTTGTATCTAGTTTCATCTTTTTCACCTCATTTTCTAACAAGCATTAATGTTAAGTATTCTAATTCAGCATGGCGTAATTCTCGTACATCTTTGCAAATAAACTCTTCCTTTGACGTTACCTTTGTAACAACACTAGCTTTGTCTACTAGATTTAGTTCTTCTAATAGCTCAATCATCATTGGTAGAACCTTTGCTACCTTTATAAAAATCATACCTTCATGTTCTAGTAATGCTTTTTTCATCCGTTCACGGTCTTCAGTTGCTGGAATAACCCCAGTCCAGTCATCTCCATCTGCTAGAGGAATGGCTAGCTGTGCTGCTGCCCCGTTAATTGAAGAGATTCCAGGAATGACTTTCATGTCTACTTCTGGATGTAATTCATTCATTAAACGGAACATATGAATAAATGTACTATAAAGCATCGGGTCTCCTTCTGTAACAAAAGCAACATCCTTACCGTCACTGACACAACGAAAAACTTCTTCGACAATAATATTCCAGTCTCTATCTAGAACATCCTTATCTTTTGTCATTGGAAAAACGAGTCCAAGCATTTCTTTCTTATCAGTATCTATGTACTGTTCAATAATTTGATAGGCATAGCTCTTACTTCCCTTTCTTTTTTTAGGGAACGCAATTACGTCAGCTTCCTTCATTATACGATAAGCTTTAATCGTAATAAGCTCTGGGTCACCTGGGCCTACACCGACACCATACACTGTTCCTAGCGTCATTTTTTATTCCTCCTTATGTCTTGCGGTAATAATATAAATTGGATTTAACCCTTCAAATCGGTTCATATGTAAAATTGGTTTACTACGCGAAATTTGTGCTAATGTTATGTTTGTTTCCATTTGTAATTGTTTAAATGCTTCAGTTGCTAGATACAAAGATTCAATAGTGACTGCATTCAATACAATTCGTCCACCTTGCTTTAGGCGCTTTGTACATATTTCTAGAAGTTCCCTCATTTCTCCACCTGTTCCACCGATGAATATAGCATCTGGATCAGGAAAGGTTTCTAGTCCCAAAGGTGCTTTATTATGGACTACTGTCAGGTCGACTCGAAACTTCTTCATATTTTCAAAACAATTTTCTAAATCGGCTTCATTCTTTTCAATGGCATACACTTCTCCGTATCGGGCAATTCGTCCAGCTTCAATTGCCATTGAGCCTGTACACGTACCAATATCCCATACAATGCTTTTTTTATGTAATTGCAGCTCACCTAAGCTAAGTACACGGATTTCCTTTTTCGTTATTAGTCCTTTATCTGGCTTCCGTTTCTTAAATTCGTGATCGGCAATTCCGAGTGACCAGTTTCGAGCTATCTTCGTTCTTTTCAATATAACGACATTGAGAGGGTGAGCTTCATATTCACTCATGTCCTGAAGCGTCATCCATGTAGCTTTTTCTTCTGTCCCACCTAAGTCCTCTGCAACAAATGCCTCATATTCGTTCATTCCAAATGATAAAAGATAGTCTGCTAGTTTTGACGGTGAATTCGTTTCGTCTGTTAATAGGCAAACCTTTTCCTTACCATCTACTTTTTGAGCTAGGCCCTTCATACTTCGTCCATGAATACTAAGAAATACAGCATCTTGCCAACTTTCTTTCATTTTTGAGAAAGCTTGTTGGATAGAGCTTAAAGCAGGGTAGATTTCTACATTAACCTTTTTGGCTAAATAAGAGCCTATTCCATAAAAAAGAGGATCTCCAGAGGCTAAGACAACCGTTTTCTTCGGATCACTTTTTAATCTATCAAGTACTGTTTTTAACCCTCCCTTCAGCACGAGCTTCTCACCTTGATAGTGGGGGAAGAACTGCAAATGCCTGTCCCCGCCGACTAATCGTTCACTCGTTTCAATCCAATCTCGATAGAGTGGGAGTAAGCTCTCAGGTCCTTCTCCTGTTATTCCAATGATTTTGATCGACATATCACGCTCTCCCTTCCTAGCACTTCATTTTTCATAGACATAATGATTGTCTCAATTTCCATCTCGGACTTTATATGTTGTAAACATTCATGTGATGCATATCGACATAGGCTTGAAAAAAAGCTATTATAGCCATTTTCATACATTAACGTCCCAACCTGAGAGGCTGTATTCGCTTCTTTAATTTCGTCAACTAAATCAAATGGAACACCTGAATTTTTTGCTACATCTGCTAAAAAGTTAAAATCTACAGGTGCACTTTTTGAATGGACCATCATTACCCCTTGAGCTACCTTAGAAAACTTCCCCATCATACCCACAAGAGTAATCCGTTGAACCTTTTTCACTTTACATTGTTTGACGGCAAACCCAACAAAGTCCCCCATTTCAATAAAAGCTTCCTCAGGATGATCCGGATATAGCTCCATTGCATATTTTTCACTACGGCCACCTGTAGTCAGAAATAAATGATTACACCCTGCTTCAACCGCTACATTTATTGCCTGTGCAACACTGGCTTTATAAGCAGATGTAGAAAAAGGTACAACTGTCCCTCTTGTACCTAAAATCGAGATCCCTCCGATAATTCCTAAGCGGGCGTTAAGTGTCTTTTTGGCTATTTCCTCTCCATCTGGAACCGAAATAATAACCTTAATACCTTTTTCTACACAGTATTCTTCTAAAATAGCTTTTGCCGTTTCAGTGATCATTTTTCTTGGAACAGGATTAATCGCAGCTTGTCCAACAGGTACTGGGAGACCGGGCTTTGTTACCCTCCCTACTCCAACACCACCATCTAGAAAAATACCAGGATTATTTGAAAGAAAAACAGACGCATTAATTACTGCTTTGTGTGTTGCATCTGGATCATCACCAGCATCTTTAATGACCGATGCCTCTGCTTTGTTTTTTGTGAATTGAATTGATTCCATTTGGAAGGTAACTGTCTCACCCATTGGCAATAATATCTCCACTTTTTTAATTTCTGTTTGCTCCAAAAGAGAAAGTAACGCCGCTTTCGTAGCTGCCGTTGCATTTGCACCGGTCGTATACCCATGTCTCATCTCTTTTGGGTCTTTTTCTTCCTTTTGCTTCATTTCTTATCCCTGTTTCTCAGCAATCAGTGACAATGCATTAATCGCCGCAACTGTAACTGGGCTTCCACCTTTACGACCGATATTCGTAATAAATGGAATATCTAGCTTTGCAAGCTCCTCCTTAGACTCAGCAGCTGATACGAAACCAACTGGCATACCAACAACAAGACCTGGCTTTGCTTCCCCTGTTTTCACTAGACGAATTAGCTCTAATAGAGCAGTAGGCGCATTTCCAATTGCAAAAATTCCTCCATCTGCTTCCTTTACTGCCTTTCTTGTTGCAATAATTGCTCTCGTTGTATTCAATCGCTTAGCTTCCTCCATTACATCTGGATCTGATATGTAAACATGAACACTACCTCCAAATTTTTCAAGACGAGGTTTGTTGACCCCAACTTGTACCATTTGAACATCAGCAACTAGTTTTTTCCCAGCACGAATCGCTTCTACCCCTGCATGAATCGCATCTGGATGAAAAACCATACTTCTACCAAGTTCAAAATCTGCTGACGCATGAATCACTCGCTGTACAACAGGGTATTGCTCCTCTGTAAATGAATGCTCTCCTAGCTCTTCCGTAATCATTTCAAAGCTTTTTCCTTCAATTTCCTGTGGTTGTACTGTCAATGGTTTAAATTCAGTATTAAAATCCATTTTGTCACCTCATACTTTTCATTGTTTTTAGTACATCATCAAATGTATTGCAAACTGTTCCATAATTCATTTTCGGACGTTTTATCATAATAATTGGTATCTCCAAATCCTTTGCCGCTTCTACCTTTTCATCAACAGAACCTACTTTTCCACTTTCTTTCGTTATCATTAGCGTTACATTGTATTGAATATATAACGCTTTATTTAACTCTTTTGTAAAAGGACCTTGAATTGCTACAATGTTTTTTTGCTCTACGCCTAGCTGTTCACACTTTTCCATATTATCTTTTCGAGGAAGCATTCTTGCTATGAGACGAACTCCCTCAATACGATGTAACGTTTCTGTAAAAGTCTGTAGTGTTTTACTTCCTGTTGTTAGCATGATGACACCACGTCTTTTTGCTGCCACATTAGCTGCTTCTTGATAAGAATCCACATAAGTAATTTGATGATTATTAGACGTATAACTCGGGCGCTCATACCGTATATATGGAATATTTCCTTCTACTGCTGCATCAACAGCATTTTTTGAGGCTTCCTCCGCAAATGGATGAGTTGCATCAATTATCATATCTATCTTTTTCTCAACAAATAGCCCTATCATATCTTCCTTTGTCAATCTACCAACTAAAACATCAATCCCTAGATTTTTCAGCGCAATTGCTCCATTTTCAGTAACGACTGTAGCTAATGTTTCATGGCCTACTTCCTTGATTTTCTTTGCCAACTCTCTCGCATCACTAGTACCAGCTAAAATTAAAATCATTCTACATCTCCTTAGCTATGTGTATGATGGTGATGGTCATGATGGTCATGATCGTGGTGGTGGTGATGAACATCCATATGTTCAAGTGCATGTAATCGGTATGGACACATATCACAGTTGAGCTTCGCATCTCCTTCTAAGGCTTCCATGGCACGATCGATAAAAATTGTTTTTAACTCTGGATGAAAACCAAAATATTCCGTCATCGAAAAAGAAATATCAGGATAGTTCTTTGCAAAAGAGTCTAGTTTTTCATTCATTCTGTCCATTAAAATTCCGGTAAAAAAGAAATATGGGACTATATATAGTTTTTTTCCACCTAATTTAATCGAACGTTCAACTCCTTCTTCAACAGTAGGAGTTGTAACACCAATAAAGGATAGTTCTACAGGTGTCATTTCTAATCGTTCATTCAGAAGTCTGCCAATCTTATAAAGTTCACTATTTGCGTCAGGATCGCTACTTCCTCTTCCGACTAATAAAATACCTTTATCACGTTCATTTGCATCAAAACCTGCTGCAAGTAGACGACTTCTAAGAATTTCAAACAACTTATCATGAACTCCTATTGGACGACCATACGAAAATTCAACATCTGGATATGTTTCCTTTGCATGATCTATCGCTTCAGGAATATGAATTTTTGAATGACCAGCAGAAAAGAACATCATCGGAATAAGCGCTACCTTTGTTGCTCCTCTTTCCACACAGCGAGCAATCCCTTGTCCAATAGTCGGTGTAGCAAACTCTAAAAAGGATGACTCCACAATTGGTACATCTAAATCCCCTTTCATAGATTCAATAAATTGAAGAATTTGCTCATTCCCCTCTTGCTTCTTACTACCATGACCAATAAATAAAACTGCTTTCATTTTCTTCTCCTCCTTCAAGTTAATCTCCACAAGCCATATCTACTAAAACTTGCTCAGGCATTTCTTTGAACGTAAAACCTTCAATCCTTTGAACTCTCTTAAAGAATTTGTGGAACCTTTCATTTGGCAAACCACGCTCACGAAAATCCTCAACAATGCGAGAAACGATATCTACAATTTGTTCTGCTGTTAATTCTTCTGCTACCAATTGTCCTACTTGTGCATTACGACCAGTTGTTTTTGCACCTAAGAATAAGTCAAAACCTTTTCCTCTTCTAAAAATAATTCCAATATCATTTGTTGGTGCGCTATAGCACGCCATACCACATCCATTAAATCCGATATTTAATCTCTTAGGAACACTAATACCTCCTAAAAGATGTTGAAGCTCTTCCACTTGAGGAATGGAATCCTTTTTATCACCATCACAAAAGTCACAAGCCTTTATATTAACAACATCTCCAATTGGATGAAGTAAAAGCCCTTCCTCTGTTAACTGATTGATAATCGTATTTGAATCTGCTGTTACGACAGATAATTTAAGCTGATGATCAGGTGTATATTCAATAGTTCCTTTTTCTCCAACAACATTACCTAAAACAAGCATTTGCTTTGCAGAAAATGCTTTATTGGCAATGCCTGGAGAAACGGAAAATTCAAACACAGAATCTTGCTTAAATACGTTATCTGATTCTTCCACTTCTTGTTTATTTTCTGAATATGAATTACCTAGCTTTGTTAACGCTTCTTCTGCTAATTCAACAGAAGATATTTCTTCTTGTTCGACTAAAGCTTGGCCCTGATGCAATGCCCAAGGCTCTGCTTCTTCTTGTAAACGTTGGTGAGGCTTCAGCTTTTGGTCGTCTGCGTTCAATGTATACTTTCTTTGATATCCTCTAGGTGTAATCATTTTGCCGTCGTATAAGAAGGTTGAATTATTACCAATAACGACTGTCGTCAGCATACCAATCTCATGTTCAAGCATATTTTCTAAGTCTGTAATGACGATTTGTTGTCGTTCACGATACGCACTTTTCACTAATCCAACAGGTGTATTTGGGGAACGATGCTCAAGTAAAATTTTCTGTGTTTCTTCGATTTGTCTCGTACGTCGTCCACTTTTCGGATTGTATAAAGCAATAACAAAATCAGCTTCTGCAGCAGCCTTTACCCGTTTTTTTATTAATTCCCATGGGGTAAGATGGTCACTTAAACTAATCGTACACGCATCATGCATGACAGGAGCCCCTAGTAAGGAGGCACAAGAGTTAATTGCTGATACACCAGGTATGATTTCTACTTCAACTCCCGTTTCCTCTTTCCAACCTTTTTCAATTAATACTTCATATACGAGTCCAGCCATTCCATAAACACCAGCGTCACCACTTGAAATCACCGCCACTTTTTTTCCTGTTTCCGCTTGACGAATCGCCTCCTGTGCTCGGCTTACTTCTTCCGTCATCCCAGTACGAACAATCTCTTGTGTCGTAAGTAACGGACGAATAATATCTATGTATGTGTTATAGCCAATGATTGAATCGCTCTCAATTAAAGCCTCTTTTGCTCGGTGTGTCATTTGTTCCTCACTACCTGGTCCAAAACCAAGCACAAGTAATTTTCCTCTTTTTTTCTCACTCATAAAATTACACTCCCTTCAAATTTAATTAAAACTATAATAGAACTTACGCACACTCATTTATTTCTAAAACATGATACTTTCCTTTTAAACAACAACAAAAAAAGCACCCCCAACTCTGATTAGATAAGAGTTAGAGATGCCTATATACAAAATTGTATGTAGCTGCAAATACAATGAAAACATAAGTAGACAAGGAATTTGCTCCCTAACACTTCCCCATCTCCCGTAGGTCAAACAGTGTCGATAGAAAAGGCAGGTTTCCTGGCTCATAGTATACGTTCTCTACCCTTCCCATTCATTGAACAGTGGATATATAAGAGAACAACCTATTTTACAGTGGCGGGACCGCGTCGGACTTTCACCGAACTTCCCTCTTACGAAGATTTGCTAAAATCTTCACCTTTTCCCTATCATTATGTAGTTATCTTGTTACTAGATTATAGATTACTTGGTTTTTTGTCAATACTATTTCAAAATTTCTGTCGAATGTGAAAAGACAAAGTGTATTTTCGCCTGAGTTTATATGGACTTACTTATATGAAAAAAGCACCCAAAGAATGGATGCTCTAACGGACACTTGATTTTAGTTCTTTGACTTCTTTCTCGCTTTCAATAACTTTCATTGTCAGTTCATTTAAAATTGAGGTAATTTCTGAGTTATCCCCTACTCGAGAAGAAATAGCTGAAATTTGATTTTGTAAAATTTTTTGATTTTGTTCAATGTCGTCTAATCGATTTGTTACTGTTCTGAATTTCTCGTCTAATAATTCTGAAATTACATATACTAATTTGTTTTCTTCCATTTGAATCCCCTCCCCATAACAATCTATATTATAACAGGAAGAGTCTCCTTTAGAAATGTTAGAGTTTAGCTTATCAAGTCGAATGTATAGACTTTCTTACTAATTAGAACTACTTAAGAAGACTTATAGAGGTTGTTCAAAAAGAACAACCTCTATGCAATGAGCGTAGCCGCTGTATTCTTTTAAAAGCCTTGCTAGGAGTGATTTTCTCCTAGCAAGGCTCACAGCGTGTGAAGCCATTGTCACTACCTTTTGAACATGCTCTTATAGAACTTACTCCCAATAATTTTTTCTTCTATAAAAATCATAAATATCCTTTTCATATTTTCTATCTATAGGTTGATCAGGAAAAAATTCAGGGCTATTTTTCACTTCGTCTTTTGTTATATTCACACGAACATGCTTCGCTGACCAATTAATTTCCTCAATCCAATCTTTTGCAATAATAACATTTCTTGATGGGAGCCATTTTACTGTATCGACCATGAAATAGCGTATTGTCCAGGTTTTATCTTCAATTATCATATCTTTCACCTGTCCAAATTCATCATCCAAAGCAAAGATACCATAACCAGTCACAGCACCAGTAATTTCTTTTACACTTCGTAAGTGATGATTTACTTCCGTATCGACATATTCTTTTTCATAATCAGATGATAATGTAGCTAAATCTCTAGCATAGCTACCATGACCCCAAACTCCTAGTGGCGACCAATAATACGGGTAGCCAAAATAATGATGGTAATCTAGCTCCATTTGCTTTGATACAGGTCTAGCAAAATCAATATCAGGACTATTTTTCACTTGCTCTTTAGTTAATTCAACATAAATAATTTCATCCTCTATATTTACTTTCTCTACTGAAATAGGTGATAGTAATACTTTACCACCAGGAAACCATGGAATCGTATTAACAACAATATACCTTACCGTCCATTTTTCATCTTCAAAATAAAAATCGTCTATTTTACCAACTTCGCCGTCCTTTGCCATAACCGTAAATCTTCTTAATAGATTTTCATACAAAAACATCGGAATACCTCCCTAAATAATTACTATTACTATCTATTTATCTAGTAACCGAGAAAGCCATTGATTAAACTTCATACAAAATTAATGGCAAATTATGAATTTAAAATTTCAGCATGAAAACTAAAATAGACGTGGATAGTTTATTATCCACGCCTAACTAACATCCTCTATTCATGTTTGGTTATTTTTATATACAACAATAATTTGCAATAAAAGTTCTATTGCTTTTACGCTTCTGCCAACGCATTCTCTTCAATCTCAAATCCTAGGTCTTCAATAATATGATGGTCGTCTATTACTTCTTGTCCCTTTGTCGTTAAATAGTCGCCAACAAAAATTGAATTCGCTGCATATAATGCTAATGGTTGCAATGTACGTAGATTCACTTCACGACCACCTGATACACGTATTTCTTTAGTTGGATTAATAAATCTCATTAGCGCTAAAACTTTTAATGACTTCATCGGCTTTGTTCTAGAATAGTTTTCTAAAGGCGTTCCTGGAATGGCATGAAGGAAGTTTACCGGAATTGAGTCGGCGTCAATATCTCTTAACGCATAGGCCATTTCAACAATTTGCACATCTGTTTCCCCCATTCCGATAATCACACCAGAACATGGTGATAATCCTGCTCCTTTCACATCTTCAACAGTCTGAACACGTTGATCATATGCATGAGACGATGTGATATTACCGTGATTATCTTTATGAGTATTGATATTGTGATTGTAACGATGAACTCCTGCCTCTTTTAAACGCTTTGCCTTATCTTGATTAAGAATTCCTAAGCAAGCACAAATCTTTAGAGGCATTGTAGAAGTAATTTCTTTGACTGCATCTATTACTTGCTCTAATTCACCATCTGTTGGACCTCTTCCACTTGCCACAATACAATATGTACCAGCTTTTCTATTCATCGCTTCTTTCGCACCTGCTAGTAGAGTCTCTTTATCTAGCAATGTATACTTTTCAACTGGTGCACTTGAAACAGTAGATTGGGAGCAATAGCCACAGTCTTCAGGACACAATCCACTTTTGGCGTTAATAATCATATTTAGCTTTACTTTTTTCCCATAGTATTGCTTCCGTACACGAAAGGCAGCTTGCATAATCGGAAGTACTTCATCGTCATCTGCTTGTAAGACAGTAACACCCTCTTCAATTGATAGAATTTCTCCATTTAAGACTTTGTCCGCCATTTGCTCCCAACGATTTTTTGTATTTGTTATAGACATTCGAACACCCCTTCGTTAACTTTTTATAATATAAAGTTAACATTTAAAGTAGAAATTGACAATAGTTTTTGAACAATTCCAATAACAACTAGTAAAAAAGAGCCATGAAGCAATGTTTCTACACATCTACTTCTTGACTCTTCAGATTTTGTAACCATATTTCAAATTGTTGTTGACGTTTCTCTTTACAAATTGGCAACTCATCTATTAATTTTTTTAACAAAAGTTTACGATGCTTCTCTAGTTTTAGTTCCCTTAAAACTTTTTTTCTAGCTTCAAAAAGAAATTCGAGCTCTTCTTCCACATTCTCATCATAAATAGTAGCTAATTCATCCTTAATTTTCTTTGCTAGACTTGGACTTGCTCCGCTTGTAGAAATCGAAATAGCTAATTTTCCCCTTCTCATAACAGCTGGTACATGAAAATCACATTTTTGGTCATCAATCATATTCACTAGTTGAGTTTCCTCAGCTGTATGAAAAACTTTTAGATTTACTTCTCGGTTACTTGTTGCGGCAAAAATAAGTGTTGCACCTAGTAGGTACTCTTCTTTAAAAATATCTTGAATCCATGTTATGTTATCTTCTGTGAGAAAATTTTTCAATTCATTACAAAGCTCCGGAGAAACTATCATTATATTTGCTCTAGTTTCAAGTAACCCCTTCACCTTTCTAAAAGCAACTCGACCGCCCCCGATGACAACTATCTTTTTATTTTTTAATTTTAGGTTGATTGGATAGTCATACACAAGCAGCCCTCCGCTAACCGACAAGATGAACGATTTTCATTATATACACATGCTGTGCCATTTAATCCTTCTTTTATTCGTTTCTTCAGGACATTTACCAATAATCGATGATAGCCTAAGTAATTGCATAGCTGAATATCTTTATTTTCCGTAAGTTGTTTGATAGATTGTATCTTTTGTTCCATTCGTTTCATCAAAATACCAGTAAATAATAAATAAGGGATGACAATTATTTTCTGTTGGCTTCCACTCACTACTTTTGTTAAGCCTTCATCAAAGTTCGGTCTAGTAGCAGCTAGATAGCAGATTTCAACCTCTTTAACAGGATATTGCTCCCAAATGAGGCGAGCGATTTTTGCTAAATCACTATTTGCATCTGAATCACTGCTTCCTCTTCCAACTAGTAGAACTGACACTTCTTGTCTTTCCTCAAATGTAAAGCTATCAGAAACAGATAATCCGCCTTCAATTAACCGATCCCCTACTATATCAATCATATTTTGTTCTACGCCTAATGGTTTACCATAGGTGAATTTAATATGAGGGTATTTTTTTTTCGCCTCTTTAATTTCAATTGGTATATCCACTTTTGCATGACCGGCACTTAAAAGAAGGACTGGAATTACCGTGATTGCTGTAGCCCCTTTAGACATACATAGTGCAATTCCCTCTTTTATAGAAGGTTCTGCTATTTCTATATAACAATGCTCTTGTATCGGAAAATCGATTACATTTTTTACTCTTTCAATAAAACTTTCGAACTGATAATTTCCTTCTTTTACTCTACTACCATGTCCAACGTATAAAATAGCTTGCACGACTCTCACCTAACCTATCGTTACTACTGTAAGTGCAGAAATTAGAGCTTCTACAGTTGGTTCTTCTAATTTGTGGTCAACGTTTATCCCTAACTTACCTGCAGCGTCCGAGGACTTTTCACCAAATGTAATTACCTTCTTATCTTGGAAGAAGGATAATGGTTCACTATACAGTTCAGCAATTTTTTCTAGTAACGTTGGTATAGATTCAGCACTTGGAAAAACGATCGTATTAATTCTTTTATCTTCATCAAGTAATTTAAATGTTGTTGATGATTGACTCACATACTCTATTTTATGTGTAACCAAATAGTCAAATGCATTTCCCCATTTTTCAACTAGCCTATCCATTTTAGCTACAGCTTGCTCTTCCCCTATAACAAGAAGCTTTGCAGGAGTCGTTAATGTCTCAACTAGATGGGCTATACAACCAAAAGTCTCTAATGCTCGTAATGACTTTACTGATCCACCATAAAAATCAGCCTCAATCATGCGAATATCAACTTTATAGTATGATAGTGCTTTAAAAAACTGATTTACACTTTCTGGAGAGGTAAAAACAATTTGGTTATATTGAGTAACCTTTTCAATTACTTCTTCTGCTTGTTTTTCTTTTATCTGTGATTGCAATATAAAGCGTGGGAACTCAAAGACCTCTGCCCCATTTTCAATCAATGCTGGAGCTAACTTTCCTTGTTCAGTTCCTGTTCTAGCTAATAATATGTGCTTCCCAAAAAGCGGCTTCTTTTCAAACCACTGAAGTTTTTCACGAAGAGAGACAATATCTCCAACAAGAGTTATCGCAGGATTTTGAAAATTCAATTCCTCTACTTTCCTTGAAATAGTTTCTAATGTTCCCTCTAACGTTTTTTGTCTTCCATATGTTCCCCATTGAATCAATATAACAGGGGTTGATGGTCTACGACCGCAGCTAATTAATTGGTTTGTAATATAATTCAAATTACCTATCCCCATATAAAAAGCAATCGTATCTACTCCCTTAGATAATGACTCCCAATCAATTGTTGGCTTTCCTTCTTCAGATTTGTTATGACCAGCGACTACTGCAAAAGAACTCCCGTGTTCTCTGTGTGTCACAGGGATACCTGCATAAGTACTTGCTGCGATACCAGCTGTAATACCTGGTACTATTTCATACTCAATATCATTTTCTGTAAGAGCTTCTGCCTCTTCACCAACTCTTCCAAAAACACAAGGGTCTCCACCTTTTAAACGAACAACGACTTTACCTTCTTTACCTTTTTCAACTAATAAATCATTTATTGCTTCCTGGCGTACTATGTGACGATCAGGTAATTTCCCACAATAGATAAGTTCAGTATTTGCTGGAGCATACTCTAACAGGAGCGGATTGACAAGACGGTCATATAAAATAACGTCAGCTTTCTTTATGCACTCGAGTCCTTTAACTGTAAGTAATTGAATATCACCAGGTCCTGCACCAACTAAATAAACTTTGCCATTTTTCATCTAACAGTCCTCCTGTTCACTTATCCCGACTTTTTTTATATGTTTTATAAGTATATAAGAGAAAAGAATAATTTACAATATAGAGTTGAATCATGAATCTTTACATAGCTTAAGGGATGTCCCAAAAAGTATACATTGGGACATCCCTTCTAAACTAACGCATTATAGACCAAGTTAATTTCTCACTAGGAAATTTGTCTCAAACTCATGAGCTGGCAGTGGTTTACTAATGAAATATCCTTGAATCTCATTACAATTATGTTTTCTCAGGAATTGAAGTTGCTCTAAATCCTCAACCCCTTCAGCAATCACCTTTAAATGTAAACTATGAGACATGGCAATAATTGCTCGTACAATTGAAGAATCACCTGTTTTTGTAATTTCATCAACAAAAGATTTATCAATTTTTAACGTATCAATCGGATAATCCTTTAAATAGCTTAAAGATGAATAACCAGTCCCAAAGTCATCTATAGATATACTTATTCCCTTTTCACGAATAGAGTGTAACTTATGATTAACAAACTCTTTCTCGTGAACTGCAATGTTTTCTGTAATTTCTAACTCTAAATATTGTGGGTCAAGATTAGTTTCTTTTAATATCATCTCAATATTTTGAACAAGTCCACTTTCTTGAAATTGACGGACAGAGAGATTAACAGATACTCGTATTGGTGCGTAGCCTTTCTCCTGCCACTGCTTGTTTTGTATACATGCCTGTTTAATGACCCAATCACCTATAGGAACAATCAGACCTGTTTCTTCAGCAATGGGTATAAATTCAGCAGGTGAAACAAAACCAAGTTCACTATTTTTCCAACGAAGTAAAGCTTCCATCCCGATAACCTGTTCCGTAGCTACATTTACTTTCGGCTGATAGAATAATTCAAGTTCATTGTTCTCGAGAGCTTTCCGTAAATTTTTCTCGATTAATACTTCCCTACTTATCGCACTATCCATATCGGAAATATAAAATTGGAAATTGTTTTTACCTTCTGCCTTTACACGATTAATCGCAATATCAGCCTTTTGAGCTAATTCTTCTATAGTTTCTCCATCTTGTGGAAAAACACTAATTCCGATACTACATGTCGTAAAGTGATCATTGCGGTCCAAGCGAAATGCTACATCAAGAGCACTTAATATACGCCTAGCTAATTGTTTAATCTCTTCACAAGTTACTGTACTTAAGGAAATGATAAATTCATCCCCACCATATCGTGCAATAATATCCTCTGGACGTAAACTATCTTTTAATCTTGCTGCTACAGATTTTAATAATAAGTCCCCGTATCTATGCCCAAATGTATCATTAATCATTTTGAAACGATCTAAATCAATACATAAAATAGCCACTTGCTCATTATCTTTTTCTGCCTTTTTTAGTATTTCAATTAATTTGTGTCTAAAATAACGTCTATTAGGAAGTCCTGTTAACTCATCATAATAAGCTAAGTAACGAGCTCTCTCTTCAGCCTTTTTACGCTCAGTTATATCTGTACGAATCGAAACATATTGGTATGGCTTTCCATGTTCATTCAGAAATGGAACGATTGTTGTATGTACCCAATATTGTTGCCCATCTTTTGCCTTATTTTTGACTTCACCCTTCCACACTTTGCCATTGGCGATTGTCTTCCACATCTCAGCAAAGAATTCTTTTGGATGATAACCAGAATTTACAATTCGATGGTCCTGCCCTAATAATTCACCTCTAGTATATTTTGAAATTTCACAAAACTTATCATTCACATAACGAATGGAACCATTAGGCTCTGTTACAGCAATAATAGATGATTGATCTAAAGCGAATTTAATATCCTTTAATTCCTTTAATGATGTTTTAGAATCGTATTCCGCCCGTTTACGTTTTGAAATATCCTTCATCATTAAAAGAATACCTATAAAGCTTCCATCCCCATCATATAAATGAACAGAAGAAAAATTAATATCAATTAACAGCCCACTTCGCTTTTGAAAAATTGCTTCTCTACCTTCAATGACTTCCTCTGATTGAAGTGTTTCTAAAATGATTTCATTTCCATCATCATTAAAAAAAACAGGGAAATATCGACCTAATATCTCTCCTTCACGCCAACCAAACATTGATTCTGCTCCGTAGTTCAACATCTTCACTTCACCATTAAAATTTATAACGATAATGGCAATTGGTGAAGATTGAACAAGGGTTTTAAGTATATCAGGGTTTTCCCATAGCTTATTTTTTATTGCACGCTCTTCATTTTTCATTATGTTGCAACCTTCTTTCAAAAACCAATTTTATTACTTATCAGGTTACACCTGTTCTTTTATTTAAACTTATTTTACAACGTAATCACTATCTTTTTAAGAAAAATATAGTGAAAAAGTTATGTATGCTAGATTTCGCTCGAAAACATAGAGAAATTTCAATTAGTAAAGATAGCCGTATCTACATTTAAAGGTTACCTCATATTATACATGAAATAAATTGCTTTAAATGAATTACAATGAAAAAATTCTTATCGGAATAAACCATGTAAGATTATCTAACGTGATAATTTATCTTACATGAAAAGTATGATATATTCTTAACTAAAGATTCGGAAACTTTCAGTGTGGAATTGAGAGGAGTGTTATAGCGTTGTGTCCTATAGAGATAAAAAAGTAATTACAATAGGAATTGTAAGCGAACTAACCGGTCTATCTGAAAGAAAAATACGTTATTATGAAGAAAGAAAACTAATTTATCCTGACCGTTCAAAAGGTGGAACAAGAAAGTTTTCCTTTTTAGATGTAGAGCGTTTAATTGATATCGCTAATAAAATGGAAGACGGAATGCAAACGTTTGAAATTAGAAAAATGGAACAGAAGGCTCTCAAGAAGAAAGATGTACGAGACAAAATGCTACGCGGTCAGTTAAATGCCGCTTTCAATATGCGAAAATAAAAACTGCTGCAGATGAGATTCGGCTCATCTGCAGCAGTTTTTATTTTCATAGGTAAATTACAAATGAATTACTTAGTTTTGGGAAAGATAATCTTATCATATGCCCGAAAGGATTGTTTAACCATGATTTACGACTGCATTATAGTTGGTGGTGGAATTGCTGGCTTACAAGCTGCAATTCAGCTCGGTCGATATAAGCATTCGGTAGCTGTAATTGATTCAAATAAAGGGCGTTCTTCCTTATGTAAAGAATATCACAATATTCTAGGTTGGCCTGATGGTATTAGTGGTGATTACTTTAGACAAAGTGGAAAAATTCATGCAGAACGTTATGGAGTGAAATTCATTGACTCTAAAGCATTAAAAGTGAAAAAAAATAAAGAACTTTTTTCCATCACAGTAGCAAATAATGACTCTCCAATGCTTAGTAAACGAATATTATTTGCTACAGGTATTACCGACTCATTACCTGAGTTGCCAGGTTTACTCCCGTGCTTAGGAAATAGTATTTACCTATGCCCTGACTGTGACGGTTATGAAGTAAAAGATAAACGAACAATTGTATTAGGTTCAGGTGAAAAAGGAGCAAATTTATCATTAATCATCCATTATTGGACAAAAGAAATCATTTATGTCAATCATACACTTGACACAATAAGTGAAGATACATTACAACGATTAGAAAACTATAATATTCAAGTCATTGAAGAACCTATCGCCGCTTTAAAAACTGATGGAAAATCACAATTTCATGGAGTCACATTAAAAAATGGTCAAACAATAAATGCGAAACATAGTTTTATTGCCTTTAGTGGAACAAAAGTAAATTCCGATTTGGCAAAAAGCCTCGGGGTCGAGCGTTTAGAAAATAAGCATATCGTTGTTGACCCTCGTACAAAAATGACCAATGTGCCAAATGTGTGGGCAGTTGGCGATGCCACTGTACATTCTCAGCTATTAACAATTGCAATGGGAGACGGTGCACAAGCGGCCATATGGATTCACAAAAGCTTATTATCAAGTTGAAGGGAGATTTGTCCCTTGACCTAGTAAGAAACAACGTGCATATAGTTGCACTACCCCTAAAAGGAGTGAGCAAGATTGAGATTATCTTTTGTTTTTTTCATTATTACTTTATCTTTACTAAACACCCTATCTCTACCAAAAGTTTTTTCTGAAGATAATGTTTCTAAAGCAGCTATTATTATTGATGACTTTGGTGGTGATGTAAGAGGTGTGAATGAGTTTTTTGACTCACAAATACCAATTACTGTTGCTGTAATGCCTTTCCTCTCCCACTCGAATGAACAAGCAGAAAAGGCACATGAAATCGGTTTAGAGGTAATCGTTCACCTTCCATTAGAACCGAAAAAAGGAAAAGCTTCTTGGTTAGGACCAAATCCAATTACAAGCGATTTATCACTAGAAGAAGTCAAAGAAAGAGTCAATAAAGCAATTGAAGATGTCCCACATGCAGTTGGAATAAATAATCATATGGGCTCCAAAATAGTAGAAGACGAAAAAATCATGAGAGCCATTTTAGAAGTAGCAAAAGAAAAAGGTCTATATGTTGTCGACAGTGGGACAAGCGGTAAATCTGTTATCCCTACTTTAGCAGAAGAGCTACATATTCCATGGGGAGTTAGGGATATTTTTTTAGATGACACCCTTTCTAACAGTGGTCATGTGGAGCAACAAATGAAAAAGTTAGCTAGAATCGCTAGTAAACAAGGACAGGCAATTGGAATTGGACACGTAGGGATAAAAGGGGAGGCTACAGTCGCAGGAGTTAAACAAGCTATGCCTTATTTAAAAGAGAATCACGTAGAAGTTGTACCTGCCTCTCATTTATTAGATTCACCAATTGATAAAGACCCTGAAAAGTTTTGGCATAAAGGAGCTTAGTATTTTACAAAAAGGGAGGTATCAGCAATGCGAAAAACCTATAGAGCCGCCTTATTTGTTGGCGCATTTATCGTACTGGGCTTTGTTGCTCTATTACTCAATAATGCAGATAATATGGGACTTCAAAACCATACTCAACAAGAACAAAATTTAGAACGCATGGATCAAGTGTTGGCTAACGACTTATCAATGACTACCTCAATGTTTATTGACCAACTTTCTTTACAATTACACCGATGGGCAGAACAAGATTTAACTGAGCCAATGCTCCGAGAACAATTTGCACAAGAGATTGATGAACACAAACATTTTCATGGATTTGCTATGGTTGAAAATAATGAGATTAAAGAATCGATAGGTGACATAACATCAGACAAACTTGCACTTTTGACTCATAACCATGAATCAAAACAGTTTTCCGACCCCTATGTTATGAACGGCCATCAATTTCTGTTAATGTCTGAAAACATTGATTCAAGTAAAAAGGTAGTAGGAGAAATTGATTTATCCTTCGTTAAGACTTTTGTTCATAATATGGCTTCAGTAGCTGATGCCAACGGTAATTTCTTTATATCCGGAGAAGACCCAGAGGTTAAATGGGAAACAGCGGACCGTATCCCAGACGATGTAGCCACAGAAACTGTACCCGAACTAGGTTGGAATATAGTAGTCCATTCAAAACCATCTGAGGATGAAGAAAAGGATTATCATGAAGGAGAGGCTGTCGTAAAGTTCGAGGATGAAGCAGATGCAAAAAATTGGGTTCAAGGCCAAGATGACCTACAAGTACTAAAAGATGGTGGCCCATATGTCGTTCTTCGTTCCGACACTCGAACAACCCAAGAACTTCTTAGAGAGCTCAGAAGAGATAACAGAGTTGAAGTTGCAGAACCAAACTATATTATTTCAAAACAAACAACAACGAATGCTAGAATACAGGACAAAGAAAGCTTACCTAACGATGAATTCTTCCAGGAGTATCAGTGGAATCTATCTCAAATCTCTGCTGAAGAGGGTTGGAACCTAACTGAAGGCGCTGAAGATGTCATTATTGCTGTTTTAGACACAGGAGTTGATCCTGATCATCAAGATTTATCAGGTAAATTATTACCTGGTTACAATGCTTTTGATGGTACGTCAAATTCATATGATGAGCATGGCCATGGAACACATGTAGCAGGTATCGCAGCCGCTATTACAAATAATGTAACTGGAATTGCTGGTGTGTCATGGCATAACTTCATTCTTCCAATTAAGGTATTAGATGAAGATGGTCAAGGGACATCCTTTGAAGTTGCTAGAGGTATTCGTTGGGCTACTGACAACGGAGCTAAAGTCATTAATATGAGCTTAGGGGACTATTATAACTCCTTCATTCTACACGACGCTATTCGATACGCTCATAAAAACGATGTCGTCTTAATTGCTGCGTCAGGAAATGATAATGTGAATACACCAATGTACCCATCAGATTATCCAGAGGTTCTAACAGTAGCCGCAGTGGATCACAACCGGGAACGTGCATTCTTTTCTAATTTCGGTCCACACATCGATGTAGCAGCTCCAGGAGAACATATACCTAGTACGTTCCCTGATAATAACTATGTCATCATGAGCGGTACTTCAATGGCGGCCCCACACGTAGCAGGTCTAGCAGGACTGATTCGCTCGTTAAACCCGAATTTAACAAAAGCCGAAGTTCATAATCTCATTCGCGAGACATCATTAGACCTAGGACCTACGGGTCATGACCAATATTATGGTTTTGGAGAGATAGATGTAGCAAGAGCTTTGGAAAAATTAAGATAAGGAATTTCATTATTTTGCAAATACGTATGCTAGGAGGAAGAAGATGGGCGTTATTGATAAAGACGGATTTCGCTTTGAGGTAGAATACAGTGTAATAAACCAGACAGGTGCACTACATGTATACAGAGGTGGAGAATTTATTGAAGAATTAACATATAATTTTGAAGGAGATAGACCAAATCCTGAACAGATAGAGGAAATAGTTGACGGGTATGTAGGAAGATAAAACAACAAAAAATGTACTCGTTCTAATTAGCTTGTTAGTTCGAGTACATTTTAATTTACCTATACTTCCTCTTTCTTTTCATGCATTTTTCCTAATGTTAGGTCGAGGATGTCCTTTATACCAAGTAGAGCATCGTGTTCTTCACCGACTGAGAGCTGACCATCATCCCACTTTGACTCGATTTCTTTTATCGATTTAACTATTACATCAATAAAAATATTTTCGACCGTCATTCCTTCAGTAACTTCTTTGAAGTTCTTTATTGCTTCATCTCTATTTCCATTTACAAGATTAGAAACATATGACTTCCAATTTATCTCCTTTTGATTTTGAACAGTACTTCCATCCCATTCTATAACCTGGTCCCATTGAACAAACCGAGGGATAGTTACAGATAGATTAGTTGGTAATTCAAACGTTTTGGAACGATCAAGTTCTTCTAAAATTGGGCGATACGGTTGGTTCTCATTTACTTCTTTAATCCTCGCCCTCTTACCATTTGATAGCGTAACAATAGAATCCGCTGGATATATATTTAGTAATTCTATAAATTTCACTAAATATAACGAGTCATACTTCCCTTTCTTACCAAGTAATAACTCAATCGCTTTTGTAGAAGAAAGTGGTTCTCTATAGGACCTTTTTAAGGTTAATGCAGAATACGTGTCTACAATCCCCATAATTCTCACTTCTGTTGACAAATCATTCCCAGTTAAGCCTTCTGGATAACCACTACCATCTAGTCGTTCATGGTGAGATTTAACAACATCTACAAAATTTTCTGGTAATTTATTTTCCTTTAACCATTCTACTCCACAAACTGTATGACTTTGTATTTTCTCAAATTCTTCTTTAGAAAGTTTGCCTTCCTTATGCAATAAGTATCTCGGTATTTTCAACTTTCCAACGTCATGTATTAAGCAGCCAGTTGCAAATAGTTTCACATCTCTAATTCCAACAACATCTGCTAACAATGAGCCTAATAAAAAAACATCGAAGGAATGGAAATAACTATATGAATCGACTTTTTTTAAAGTGAACAGGGCTGACGAGATTTTTGAATCTTTCAAAATTGAAGTGAAGAGATTTTCAAGCCAGCTTAATTGCTTTTCATTATGCAATACATAGCCATACCTAGATTCATTTACTACATACTGTAAACTTTCGTAAAAAAGTTGTTTAATATCAAGTAATTGTTTAGAGAAAAATATACTTTCCTTTTTTCTTTCTTCTAATAAAGAGTTGACATTCATTTGAGGAGAAAAGTCATTTCTTGATTGAACTACATCAATTTTAGTAACACCCCACAACTGGAGCTTTCTGATAACAGTATCATTTACTAGTGTACCTGCCTTAACAAGTAGTGTTCTGTTTACATATATATCACTAGTAATGATTTCTCCTTCCTCAAGTTGAGCAACATATTTTGTACTTGCCAAAGCAATCCTCACCCATTTCCACAATAATTTATCCGATTAATTTTAATTACTCTTTTTATAGATATGCACTTCATTATTTTACATAAATATAAGAATCAGTAGCAATAATTATTTAACTTATTTCTTGAAATATATTACAGTTATGATACTAAAATGTTACATTAGATTATATACAGTGTATTATTTATATAGGTAATCTTAGTATAACTCGAAAAAACCTCTGCGCACAGAGGTTTTTTCATTATTCATTCATATCTACAACAAAGCCTGTCCCACTACCGATTGTCTTCTTTTCAACTAAGCTTAGTTCTTTAATAATCGGTAGCTTTAAGTAATTTCTTTCAATTTCTCGTTCTGCAAGTTGAAAGGCTTTCTCTTCTGTTTCGGAGGCAACGACAACAAAAACAGTCTTCTTCTCCAATACCGCTTCAAAACGGAATAAAACCATGCTTACAACCTCTATTCTATGCTGGTACTAAAATTGAATCTAAAGTCGCTTGTAGCTTTTCAATACCTACACGTTGTGAGAAGTCAAAGAAGTTCTCTTTTTCTTCTTTATTGTCAGTATAGAACTGAAGGAATTCTTGAAGAACTTGAGGTAACTCTTCTCCATCAATTTTACCTTGAAGCTTTTGGTTAAACTGAGCATGTTCTCTTTCTAATGTTCCACCAACATATAGTTCAAAGGCTTCTACAAGCTTTTTGTCTTTGTTTCGTAGCTTCACACCCTGTAAACCGATATCAGCAATTTGACGCTGACCACATGCATTTGGACAGCCAATCATGTGAATACGCACAGGAACATCAACAGTTATCTGCTCATCTAAGTATTCAGCCACACGACGCATGCGCTCTTTCGTTTCAACTAATGCAAGGTTACAGTATTCAATCCCTGTACATGAAACAGAGTAACCTATAAAGTTCTTTGGCTCAAGCTTAATTCGGTCAAATAGCTTTTCTTTTAATAGTCCTTCTAATTTTTCGTCTGGAACATTAGGAATGACGATATTTTGTGAGTTACATGTACGAATTTCTCCGTTTCCGTACTCTTTCGAAATTCGCGCAAGATCAAACCACTCAGCTGAGTCCATACGCCCTACAGGTACGTTAAAGCCAACATAGCTTAATCCTTCTTGTACCTGCTTATGAACGCCATAGAAATAACCTGCATTCCAGTCCTTAACTTTGTCTGTTCCCTTTGAAGGAAGCTCTACGTATTCCATAAGTTTTTCTTTAAACTTTTCAACGCCCCAATCAGCAATTAAGAACTTAAGACGAGCACGGTGACGTTTTTCACGGTATCCAAAATCACGGTAAATTGTCGTAATTGCAATCGCTACTTCCTTCACTTGCTCTGGACGAACAAATACATCAAGCTCTTCTGCTAAGTATGGCTTTGCCGATAAACCGCCACCTACTTTAACATGGAAGCCTATTACTTCTTCACCGTCAATTTCTTTTACAGCTGGTGTAAAAGCTAGACAGTTAATCTTGTCATGCCCCGCATTATGAACGTTTGCTGAGATTGACATTTTATATTTTCTTGGTAAGTTAGAAAAATCATAATTTCTTTGGAAGAATTGATATACATCCTCAACAATTTCTCGAGTGTCTAGTAATTCATTTGGATCAATTCCAGCAAGTGGGTTACCAACAATTGTTCTTGGAATATCACCACATGCACCAACTGGAGACAATCCAACACTATCTAAACGTTTATAAATATCAGGTATTTGCTCAATTGTTAACCAATGGAATTGGATTGCTTGTCGAGTTGTAATATCAATAACATCGCGACCATAGTCACGACCAATCGCAGCAAGTACTTCAGCTTGCTCGTTTGTAATGATTCCAGATGGGATGTTCACACGCATCATAAAGTAGCCATCTTCCTTTGGCTTTTGGAGATACATACCCGCCCACTTGAATAAGCTCCAGTCTTCTTTCGGAATTGAATCAAAACCTTCTTTTGCATACTTTTCAATATCTTTTAAAATATCAAGACCATCTTTTTCTAACTTTTTTAATTCATCTTTATTAAGTTTACTAGGGTCTTCAGCCCATATTTTTTCGTAAGCCATGTTGTAGCCTCCTATATTATCTGTCTGTTGCGTTAAACAACACCTACAAAACTTCCTTATTCTTTAAGTATTGTATAATTAAATCTACTGATTCTTCAATAGTATGTTTATCTGTCTCAATTACTAGCTCTGGATTTTCAGGTTCTTCATAAGGAGAACTAATGCCAGTAAATTCTGGGATTTCCCCTGCTCTTGCTTTTTTATACAGACCTTTTGGATCTCTGTTTTCACATTCTTCTAACGAACATTTTACAAATATTTCGATAAATTCACCGTCTTCTACAATCTCTCTTACTTGATTTCGGTCCTCTTTAAACGGAGAAATAAAGGCAGTGCAAGTGATTAAACCAGCATCAACGAAAAGCTTTGCAACCTCTCCAATACGACGAATATTCTCCTTACGATCTTCGTCACTGAAGCCTAATCCCTTATTTAACCCGTGTCTTACATTATCTCCATCTAGCACATAACTATTTACACCTGAATCATAAAGCTTTTTTTCAACCGCATTCGCTAGTGTTGATTTCCCTGAACCAGATAACCCAGTAAACCATAGAATTGTGCTCTTATGTTTGTTTCTCTCCTGTCGTTCATCCTTACTAATCGTCGTGTTATGCCATACAATATTTTCAGCCATTTTTGAACCATCCTTCCCTTTATTTAAAATAGTCACGACAGGTGAACACTTTTAGCACATAGTAACCAATTAAATGACACACATGAACTGAAAAATAAGCCTTCAATTTACTATTTACTATTCTGATTGATTTACTATGTTTTAAAGATAGTGTTATTTAAGGAATTTGTCAATATTTGAAGCCTAAATTCCCCCACCTTGGTCATGAACTGCACGCTTTTCTTTTCTCCCTGCTTGCGCAAGACTAATGGACCCAATTGTTGCGATAAAAACGCTTAAAATAATTGCTATTGTATAAAAATCTGCTTTTAAAAATAACATAATTAAACCATACGAGATAACAAGAGAAAATACAGGAGAGACAACCCAAACTTTAATAATTTTCTTTATAATCCCCTTTTGCCATAACTTGAATCCATTATCAGCTGTACCTATCCCAAGAATGGCAGATGTCGTAACCTGCGTTAATGGTACAGGCAATCCAAAGATTGAAGCAATAATAACAAGTACCCCACCTATCGATGACACTGTTGTCCCTTGAGTTAAGGATAGCCTCGTAATCCTTTTACCATTCGTTTCAAGTACTCTTCCACCTAATAAAATAGCTCCTAAACTAACAAAAATTCCACCAATGATTAACGCGGGCGTAATATCAATTAAACCGGCACCAACTAGTGGACCAACTGCATTTGCTACATTATTCATCCCTGCTGCAAAAGCTTCCAAACAGCCTGCTAACACAAGTAAAACTACTAACCACTTTTTCCATTTTCCTTCGCCTTTTAAAGCTGGCCATTTCTTTTCTGCTCGTTTTAATACAAAGCCAAATCCATAGGCAAGTCCAAAAGCAACAATTGGTACGATAACCCAAAACGATACAATGACAAATAGCTTATCAAAATAGACTGCTTGAAAAGCCACACCTGCACCAACAATTGAACCGACAACAACTTCACTTGTAGAAAGAGGAATCCCAATCAGATTGGCAATAAAGAGGGTCAAACAAGCTGCAGCTAGTATAATCGTAACAACGTTTACATCAACAACATCAGGAGGGATAATCCCCCCACCTATTGTTTTTACAACCTCGCCACCAGCTAAAGCACCTAGGAAGGCAAAAATGGCAACTAAAAACATCGCATTTCTTTTCTTTTTTATTGCCCCACTTCCGTAAGCTGGGCCCATGGCAGCAGCTGTACCACTTGCCCCAATATTCATTGCAAAGAATAAGGCAATTGCAAACGCAGCTATTGTTATTAATGACATTTGCTCATCACCGCTACCTTCTTGTTATCCATAACCCTCACCCTCTCTAATCGCGCCTGTGGATTATGCTTGAACTTTCTCTCGCATACCACGAATAAGCACTTCTACCACTTCTTTTCTACTAAATTCCGGTGGTGGAACCTCACCATTACTTAGCATTTCTCTTACTTTCGTTCCTGATAAAATCACTCGGTCTTCTACACCGTGTGGGCATGTTTTTGTTGATGCCATGTTCCCACACTTTTTGCAATAAAAGCTATGTTCAAAAAACAATGGAGTAATACCTAGTTCTTCACTAGTGAAGTTTTGGAAAATTGTTTGTGCGTCATATGTTCCATAATAATCACCAACACCTGCATGATCACGACCAACGATAAAATGAGTACAACCGTAATTTTTTCGTACCATCGCATGGAAGATTGCTTCTCTCGGCCCAGCATAACGCATCGCTGCAGGGAAAACCGCTAAATAAACACGATCTTTCGGATAATATTTTTCTAGTAAAACTTCATAACTTTCCATACGTACATCAGCTGGAATATCATCAGACTTCGTTTCACCTACTAATGGGTTTAAGAAAAGCCCATCAACGATTTCAAGTGCAGATTTCTGAATATATTCATGCGCACGGTGAACTGGATTTCTCGTTTGGAAGCCTACAACACGTTTCCATCCTAAACTTGCAAATTGCTCACGAGTTTCTTTCGGATCAAGATAATACTCTGTGAAACGTTCTCTTTCTACACGCTTCGTTTGTTTAACTGCTCCACCTAAGTACACACTCGGACGGTCAAATAATTTCTTAACCCCTGGATGTGCTAAATCCGCCGTACGATAAACATTTTCAGCTTCCTCTGTCTTATTAGGAACGTATTTTTCTTTAAGCTCGATAACACCATAAACAGTTCCACTCTTTACAAGCTTAATAGTTTCTCCAATTTCAAGAACTTCTGCAACATCCTCCGTTACTGGTAACGTAATTGGGACACTCCAAACTGTCCCGTCTGCTAAACGCATTGATTTAACGACAGATTCATAATCCTCTTTACCTAAAAAGCCTGTAATTGGACTAAATGCTCCATTTGCAATTAACTCCAAATCAGATAAAGCAAAATCATCTAATTCAACTTCCTTTGTAATTGTTGATACATCAACAGCCTCATCAAAACGATTCACCAAAACTCCACCATGCGGTTTACTTAAACTCATCATAAAACACTCCCCATTTTTATTAATTATTAATTATGAGTTATGAGTTACTAGTTCTTGCTCTTCAATTCATAACTCGTATCTCATAATTCATCATTGAATTACGTTTTCGTAATTCTTGCTCCCTTGCACTTCAATTTATAATTCATAACTCATAACTCAAAATTCTACTGATGTAGTCCACATTCCGTTTTATTCTTTCCTGCCCATCTTCCACTTCTTGAATCTCCATCTTCATCAACAGGTAGTGTACAGTGTTCACAGCCTATACTTGGATAGTTTTTATCGTGAAGTTCATTGTATGGGAGCTGGTGTAATCGGATATACATCCAGACTTCTTCCCACGTCCAATGAATAAGTGGACAAATTTTAATAGATTGAAAGCGGTTATCTTTGTTTACAAATTGCGTTGATTGTCTTGTAGGTGATTGTTCTCTTCTTAAACCAGATATCCAAGCGCTATAATTAGATAATTCCTTTTCTAGTGGCTGTAACTTACGTACCTGACAGCATTGGTCAGGATTTGTCTTCCAAAGTTCAGCTCCGTATTGCTCCGTCTGTTCTTCTAATGTTATTTCTGATTTTAATAGCTTAATATTTAACTGTGGATACTTTTGTCGAACCTTTTCAATCAATTCATAAGTTTCTTTAAAATGTACGTCAGTATCTAAAAACGCAATGGTTGCATCCTTTTTTACCTTACTAATTAAATCAATCATAACCATCCCTTCTGCCCCGAAGCTACATGCATATACAACATCCTCTTCAAAGGTAGAATAGGTCCACTTTAGAACATCCAGTGCATCTTTTCTATCTAACTCTCTGTTTACATTTTGATAACCTTCTTCATCCATAGATTGATAGCTTAATTCTGCCATTAGAGCTCCCCCTTTGTTTATGGCAATTGCAGTATTTAATTCACAGTTTGCCATTTATAATTACTAATTTATTGAAATTTTCATATAAAAAAAGCAACATTAAAATTGAGTGTATCCCAATAAATGTCGCCTCTAGTTGTCTAGTCAGCTATTATTTCAAACGTACCTTTTCGTTTTTTTCAATTTGAATTACTTTTCCATCCTGCACGACTAACGTAATTGATCCATATTTCAAATTTTTAAGAAGGTCTTTTAATTTATCAAACATTTTTTCTTCCTCGTCTATTTCTCGAGATTTCATACTGATGCCTCCTTACTCTCCATCTCTTAATTCCATGTAAGTTTATATGATTTATTTGTATTTTATCCATGAACATCCAAAAAGTCAACCCTACTTTTCGGGTAGGAATTAAATATTTTGATTTAATTCATAAAATTTTATTAACTCGTCTATAATCGATATCCTAAAATACAAAAAAAATAGCCACCAAACTTAATTGGTGACTACGCTATCTTTATTGATTAACTGTACCCTTAACATTTGTAACCGTCACTTCACCACTGCTATTTTGCACAATTGTTACATCTTTCTCAATTGAATCAATTACAATAGCGCCAGTACCACTCATCACTTGAACTGAACCATCAACTGATGAGATATCAATATTACCTGAACCAGCAATTAAATTTACGTTTCCAATGTGGTTACTTAAAGTAAATTGGCCAGAACCGTTATTTACTTCTAACTCACCGACAATGTCATTTAATGCTATTTTTCCAGACCCATCAGTAATTGCGATGTTTCCAACAACAGAGTTCATAATAATATCCCCTGAACTGTGGTTTAGCTTCATGTTTCCGTTCATATTTTCCACATAAAAATGTCCAGCAGTTTGCTTTAGTTCCACATGTAAATCAATTGGAACATAAATCTCTAAGTGTACACGTGCTTCATTTGTCGTTTCTGTTCCTTGATAAATACTCGTTGATAAAAGGGCTTCTGTTCCCTCTTTATCAAGACTTACTTGAATATTATTTTCTCTAAAAGCCGCAGCTTCCGCTTCAGTGTCACTAACAACAACTACACTCGCAATAACTTCTATCTCTGCTCGTCCTTCTTCACCGAATATTTCAACATCACCTTTTTCTAAATCCATAACAAGTATATCAATGCCATCTGCTGCTAATGTATAGTCTGTCGCTTCCTCTGTCATCGATAAATTACATCCACTTAGTAGTAATAATACAAAGCTTATAATTCCAATTATAAAAACACGTTTCATTCCGATTTCCTTCTTTCATCGCAATTTCATCCGCTTAACAATACCATAAATCCGAGATTTACTACAATATAGAACACCTGTAGTAAGAGAAGTTTCACCTTTTAGACAAGAGTAAGAAAATTTTTACCCATCAAGATTTGACATAACCAATGTATATGTATTCTTAATTTACAACTATCTACTCCTATCTTTATATCGAAAATCAATTACAATAGCTGGCTTTTTGTTTATTTCTTTTATTTCTGTCATATACCCTTCACTCTTTCTTTGCTCAAAGGTTCTTTTTGAGATTGGCCGAGGTCTTGACCATGAAAGTGAACCTATGTTCTGCCATGAATCATGTGTGATAATTTCTTGTTTATAATAATAGCAATTTCCTGAAGGATATTTTTCACAAATATATTTTACTGTTTGCTTTGTATGCATCTTATCACCCTCTTTACAACTATTATCATCGACAATAATCCATAAAATAAAACCCAATTTTAATCAATTTATTCATATCTATATAGTGTTTAGCATAGATTATTAATGAGTTCACCTCTCTTGTAAACGCTTTCATTTCCTCCTTGACAAATAATTGCATACCTCCTAGTATAAAATGAGAGGATATTTGAACGGATACTAAATAGAGAAGAAGTGATACGAGACATGATGCAAGAATTGAAGAACAGTAATATTATGGAAAATGAAATTAAAGAGTTAATGATTCCTCATGAAAAGGTAGCCCATGTACAGCTTGGAAATCCACTTGAACATGCACTACTTGTTTTAATAAAGTCAGGTTATTCTGCCATTCCAGTACTAGATACATCTTACAAAATACGTGGGCAAATTGGTAAGGCACTAATTTTAGATTCACTCCTTGGACTAGAGCGTATTGAAATGGAACGCTTAAACGATCGTAAAGTAGAGGAAGTGATGGATTCAAAAATTCCTTATATTCGAAAAGACGCAAACTTTTCGAGAGCGTTAGCAATGTCTATCAATCATCCATTTATCTGTATAATTGATGATGACGATTCGTTTATCGGGATACTCACTAGAAGATCGATATTAGCATTAATCAATCGATATTTAAGAAAATAGTTTTTGTGAAGGGCCGTTTGGAAAATATCCGAATGGTTTTTCTTTTAGTTTAAAAACAAATTAGAACAGAAGAAAAGAGGTAAGCCATCCTTTTGAATACGTTCTATGAAACATGATACACTTATGGTATGTTTTAGAATTTAGATAATTGGAAGGAGTAATACGATGACTATGCTATTTTCACCTTATACAATTAAAGATGTAACATTAAAAAATCGTATCGTGATGTCACCTATGTGTATGTATTCCTCAAATGAACAGGACGGGAATGTAACTCGCTTCCACATTACTCATTACGGAACTCGCGCATTAGGACAGGTAGGTCTTGTCATGCTAGAAGCAACTTCTATCACTCGACAAGGTAGAATTTCGAATGAAGACTTAGGGATTTGGCATGATGACCATATTGAAGGTCTTTCTAAAGTAGTAGAAGATATTCATTCATATGGGTCAAAGGCTGCGATTCAAATTGCACATGCAGGTAGAAAAGCAATGGCTGATGGAGATGCAATCGGCCCGTCAGCAATACCTTATAATGATAAAATGAAAATGCCTATTGAAATGTCTGAAAAAGATATTAAAGACACAATTCAAGCATTCCAAGACGGGGTATTACGTGCGAAAAAAGCCGGTTTTGATATTATTGAGCTTCACGGGGCCCACGGATATTTAATTAGCTCATTCCTATCTCCTTTATCTAATAAACGAACAGACAACTACGGTGGCAGTCTAGAAAATCGATACCGTTTCCTTAGAGAAACAATTACTGCTGTAAAAGAAGTATGGGACGGACCACTATTTGTTCGCGTATCAGCAAATGATTACTTAGAGGATGGATGCTCCATTGAAGACTTTGTTACATACAGCAAGAAAATGAAAGAAGACGGTGTAGACCTCATCGACACTAGCTCAGGTGGAGTTGCCTCAGCAAAAATTAAGCCATATCCAGGTTATCAAGTACGTTACGCAGAAACAATTCGAAGTGAAGCAAATATCCCTACAGGAGCTGTTGGCTTAATTACGACAGGGATTCAAGCAGAAGAAATCTTACAAAATGAACGTGCTGACTTGGTTTTTATTGGTCGTGAATTACTCCGTGACCCTTATTGGCCACGAACAGCAGCTAGTCAGCTAGGTGAGACAATTGAAGCACCTGTACAATATGAGCGAGGCTGGAATTAACTAATGATGAGTTATGAGTTCTAAGTTATGAATGGGTAATTGTTAATGGTTAATTAGGGAGGGGGGATTCTTTCCTCTTTCCAACTTTCTGCTAACCAACAAGTAACTTGATGCCATTATCAATTAACAACTGTCAGTACCCTTTCCAGCTTTCTACTTTCAACTAAAATACTTCCTAATCTCCTTCTCCCTACTAGAAAACATCCCCTTTAAAAATTGTTGCACAAATAAACCTGGCATAATTGCTTCGTATGTCACAGTATCCTTCATTAGCGTACCATTACCCTTCTCTTCAAAAGCATGAACATGCCTCCACTCTTTAAATGGAAAAGGAACAACTTTACCAACATCAATAAAATATGACTTTTCTACAACCTCCGTAATATCTGAACTCCAAGCCATTTTAAACAATCTAAAATTAAGCTCCATCTCAATTATGTTTCCTTTTACCGTAGCCGGGTTAGAAAGAATCCGAACTTTTGGGAACGAAGTAATTTTAGCTAAATTTTCAGCGGTTGAAAAGAAATCCCAAACATTATCAATATGACTATCAATGTATGTCTCATAATAAAACGTGTGTTTCCCCATTCAAAGCCCACCTTCATAGACACAATTATTTCCTCTCATTGTAAATATCAGGTACAATATTTGTAAAGAAATAAGAACGAGTAAGTGTTAACTAAAAAGGAGGTCTATGAGAATGAGCTTCCGTTTTCAAAAACGAGTGAAAGTAGCACCAGGTGTACGTATAAATATAAGTAAACGAGGGGTAAGTACTTCAATAGGTCGAAGAGGAGCCTCAGCTACCTTGGGAAAACGAGGTCTTTACGGGAATATAGGTATGCCAGGAAGTGGCTTATCCTATCGAACCAGATTAGATAAAAAAAGTGGTCGAAAAACGATTCAAATGACAAATGGTAATAATGACTCACCTGCCGGAAATATACAACTCGTATACCAAAAGGATACACATAGTGTTGCCTTTGTCACAGATAACGGAAAACCGCTTCCTTCATCGTTAGAAAGACAATTAAAGAAGGAGTTTAGTTCTGATATTGAAAAGCTGTATAGGGAAAAAGAACAAGAAATAAATGCCCAAACTGATCGCCTATTGGATTTGCATCATCAAACTTTTAAACCTACATCATACCAAGACCTAGACAGAGAGATAGATGAAATTACAGCCTTCAATGAAAGAGAACCTTTGCAAGAAGAAATCTATCGAGAAATGTTAGAAAGTGAACGTAAACAGTTACATACTATGACAAAGCTACTCCTTCTTCTCCCCTCCAAGAAAAAAGAATTTGAAGAGCGTATCAATGAGCAATCAACAAAAGCTTACAAAGAACAACTGACACAATACCAAGAGGACAAAGCCGCACTGGAGGATGAAAAGGAATATAGAAAAGGGTTGCTATCAAGAGTTGGGCAAGGTGATATGGAAGCAATTGAACAATGGCTTGAACTTTATTTACCAGAACTAGATTTTCCTCTAGAGACGAATGTTTCCTTTTCTGTTCTATCAAAAGAAACTATCTATTTAGATGTTGATTTACCTGAAATGAAAGACATTCCACTAACAAAGGCAGAAATACTTAAATCAGGAAAACTTAAGGTAAAGGAAAAGTCTCAGAGGGAAACACGCGAACATTTTGCTCTAGTTGTTGGTGGGACGGCACTTTATTTATGTTCCTTTGTTTTTGCCTATGTACCCTCCTGTAAAAATATTGTCATTTCAGGATTCACACAGATACTTAATGAAGCAACTGGACATACAGAAGACCAGTATATATACAGCCTAGTTGTAGACCGTACTACTTTATTTGAATTAAATATGGAGCATCTTCACCCTGTAGTTGCATTTGACAATTTTAAGCCTAAAATCAACGCAACGAAAACATATATTTTTAAAGAAATTAAACCATATCAACCAGAGGATTTCAGTTAGTAGAAAGGTGGGAGTACAGTTGAATTATTGGTTTTCTATTGTTATACCTGTTGTCATAGCCCATCTATTACTCTGTTTAAGCTTTTTATTGCAGCCAATTGATTTTTGGATTCTGTTCCCCCTTTCCCTTTTTGTTTTATCGGTATATGCACTTACTAGGGAGAGATTGTTACTTGAACTTCAAAACCACATTTTATGGTTAGGATTCGTCTCAGGGTTCTTACTATATGGAGTATTTGCATTTGGTAAATGGTTTATTGCCTGGAGTGGTATACCGTTACTAGAACAATTAGAAGCACTATATCAGCTAGTTCAACCAGTAAGTCTGTGGAATTATCTATTTTTATTTTTGATTATTATACCTGGAGAAGAGTTATTTTGGCGGGGGTTAGTGGTAAAGAGGTTAAGTATGAAGTTTTCACCTATGCTTTCTGTAAGTGTAGGTGCACTATTCTATGCATCAGCTCATATATATTCAGGAACGATTTTGTTGGTTGTAGCAGCTTTACTAGCTGGATTTGTGTGGGGATGGATTTATTTGAGGACAAGGAGTATTTGGGTGGCGATATTCTCACATTTGGTGTTTGATTTGTTTTTGTTGGTGGTGTGGCCACTTATGTAAAAGTCATAAAAACGTATAGGGGTGTTTCAGAGAAGGGCAATGGCTTCGCTCGCTACTCGTCAAACAACAAGAAAACCGCTTGCTGTTTGACTTTAAAAACAGGTAGCAGCTAAGCACATTGCTTTGCCTAAAAGCGACTAACGTCGCTTTTAGGCGTATATATTAACTAGCAACCCTTTAATCTCTCCAACCATATCAAGTATTTCTAAGCCCTTCTTCTGCTTTTCAATTAATGCATCTGTTAAATCGAGTAGTTTCCGGTCTACTTCTTGAACGATTTTGTAAATTTTTGTACGTCCACGTCGGTTAAAGCCGCGGCGCTCTTCGAGGCTTAGACCGAACTGAACGGCATCCTCCATGAACTCTTTTACAAGTGCTTTATATTTACGAAGCTCGTCAACCGTTCTTGAAGATTCAGCTAACACTTTTCCTTGGTCATCTATTTTTTGCATTAGAGCATTTAAACGTTCGTATGCTTTTTCATCACGTTGTTTTCCCATAACTTCTGTAAAAGAAACCTTTCCAGTAACCTCTTGCTTTTTCGGGTCTATTTTACCTAAGCCTGTCTTTCCTACTCTTTGAACATCCATTTACTTCCCGCCTTTATCTTAAGTAATTAGTTTTATTTTAGCACAGGCTTATATAGCAAGTAAGGTGCTAAACTTCTGTAACAGTGGAAAATTAATGTAAGAACTGTTCGCACTGTTTTTGAAGCTCATTAATTTCTCGCAGTAGACGATTTATTTCCAACTGTATCTCAGCTACCTTTTCACGGTCATGCTGTACTTCTTTCGCATACTCAGCAAGCAGCTTCATCTCCCGAAGCTTATACTCAATGGCACACAACAAACGGTCTCTCTCCTTTACCCACTCTAACTGCTCCTCTAAAAACCGTCTCTCTTCCTCACTCATGTAAACACGCCCTTTAAATACTTACACCCATTATCTCAAAAAAGAAGCAAAGTTAAAAGGCGCTTGTCCTTCCCTTCCCAACGTTCTACTTTCCAACTATCCTCTAACCAACTAACCCCTAAAAAAAGAGACTGACCAAAACGGCCAAGTCTCCTTGTTAATATGTTTATTGTAATAACTGTAATACACCTTGTGGTAATTGATTCGCTTGTGCAAGCATTGCTGTTGCTGATTGGTTAAGAATGTTATTTTTCGTGAACTCTGTCATCTCAAGAGCCATGTCAGCATCACGGATACGAGACTCAGACGCAGTTAGGTTTTCATGAGTTACTTGTAGGTTATTAATTGTGTGCTCCATACGGTTTTGAGTAGCACCTAATTTTGCACGAACGTCTGATAGGATGTTAACTGCACGGTCAAGAATGAAAATTGCTTCATTCGCACCTTCTTGCGTAGTAACATCAACTCTCTCAATACCTAAACGAACTGTGTCAAGTTGTGGGATGTCGATCATTACATTTTGGTTAGTGTTCGGCCCGATTTGGAATGCTAGAGCATTGTTGATTAGTGCGAATTCAGTTGTGTTTCCACCTGTAGCATTTGAAGGTTGTATGTTACTATCAAAATTAAATTCAAACCCACCATGACGGATAACACCATTTCGAGATGTAATTTCCTTATTAAATTCCATTCTTTCATATTCTTCTGGATCGGCGTTATCTTCTTTATAATAAACAGAGAAGTTGGCTCTCATTTCCAATGATACTTTTACAGTTCCAGCACCAGTGATTTCTGTAGTATTAATTAATAACCCACCAATTGTTACTTCTTGATTTAGTCTTGCAACTTGGTCCGAAGTAAAATCGGTTACACTCACATCTTTATAGTCAGCAGAAGCTGGAGCTATTAGTGTTGTAGTACCTCCATCATCATTTACTGTAAACCAGTCTGTCCCATCGGTTCCAATTATATTACCATTATTATGCTTAAAAAGCTCTAAATTACTGGTAACTGGTCCTGGACCTGTGACAAAATCCCCAGTATACTTTTCACCAACTTCTACTGCTTTCTTTTCAATTGGTATTCCGTTTGGACCAATAACTTCAATAGTTGCTCCCTTATTATCTCCGTCAAAATTTCTTATGTTTATTGTATATTCACCTAATGCATTCTCTTCATCAAGTGCTGCAAATTTTATATCTGAAGAAAGTCCTATTCCTGCTGCTGGTTGTGTAATACGGACAACCTCTTCTACCCCTGCAATATCTAAACGATAATCCCCTGACTTTAATGCTGGATTCAACACCATTGGAAAATCAGTTAAATTAGATATGTTGGTTTCATTTGCGTTTTTAAAAGTGGTAAGCACTGCACTCGATCCATTTAATAGAGTTCTTGTATTAAACTCTGTTTTTTCAGAAACACTATCAATTTCTAACTTCAACTGATCAATCTCTTTCTGAATCTGTTCACGGTCAAATTCAGTATTTGTATCATTTGCACCTTGAACTGCTAGCTCACGCATACGTTGTAGCATAGCATGTACTTCTGTTAAAGCACCTTCTGCTGTTTGCATTAATGATATTCCATCCATCGCATTTCTTTCTGCTTGTTTAAGACCACGAATTTGAGAACGCATTTTCTCCGAGATTGCTAGACCAGCTGCATCATCAGCTGCACGATTAATTCGAAGACCAGAAGATAATTTTTCTAAATTTTTCGATGTACTAAACTGATTTGCATTTAAATTACGATAAGCATTTAAAGCTTGAATATTGTTATTAATTTTCATTGGAATTTACTCCCCTTAATTCTGTAGTTTTTATTCGTAAATAGCTGTTTGCTCGTAAGCATTTGCTTTTTGTCTTATAATTTTTGGTTGTGCATCGGCATTTTTTTTCATCGCTAGATTCCATGCATTCATAATCTCAGTTAAGATATTAAGAACTTCATTAATACTAGTCACATCTTTATTATAGTTTGCTTCAACCAGTTTATCTGCCATATAGTTATATAGCGTATCTAACTGGTCAGCGACAATACCAGCTTCATAATTAATTCCAGCCCCTAAGCGGTGTAGGATATCAGTTGCCTTCTTTAAATTTTCATTTGCTTGTATATAATCTTTTTCATCTATTGTTTTTATTGCACTTTCTAAATTTGTTACGCATGCCTCATAAAGTAATGCTGTAATTTCTTGTGATGTTTTTTTATGAAGAGCCTCACTTGTTATAAACTGTGTCAAGGTTACACCTCCGTCTCTTTCAACTTCTATTTGTAATATCGGAATATTAATTTCAATGTTTAATAGTTTTTCTCCATTTCCTCAATAAGTAACAAAATTTCTGCGATTACCGAGTACAATTGGGGTGGAATATTGTCACCTAGGTCCATATCTAGTAAATTTTCGACGAGCATTGGGTCTTCTTGCATGTGAATATTGTTCTTTTTTGCTAAATCTAAAATTTGATTTGCTACTTGTCCTTTTCCTTGGGCGATAATCTTCGGTGCTCCACCGTCTTCATCATACTTAAGCACAGCAGCAGTTGGACCATTTGTCATCCGACGCTGTTTATGGTTAAAGTGCTTTGACACCATCATATCTTGAAGTCAAATCCTTTCTCAGTGAAGATTGGTTTTTGCTGTGGTTCTATTTGCTGTTCACCTTCTTGAGTTACTTGTTGTTGTGTATTTTTCTCTTGAGAAACCATTTTTGTAAATTTTATTCCACCGACGTTATATCCAATCTCTGCTAGATTATCAATACTCTTATCCACTAAAGGCTCCATTCGGTCTTTAAAATCATCTTGTTCGTTTTTTAATGTTACTGATAGATTACGATCAACGACATTCAACATGATTCCAACCTCGCCAAGTTTCGGTGTATCAATTAGGAAATAAAGATTACAGTTTTCCCAGTCTACTTGCTGACCTTCATTTCTTGAATTGACATACACCTGTAGATTCTCAGCTTGTTCTTCTAATAGTAATGGTAGATTAAATAGCATACTTTGTAGGTTACTACTATTATCCGATTTGCTTAGTAGTTGCTGTCCAGTTAAGTTATTTAACGCTTGGTTTGCTTGTTGAGAGATTCTAGTTCCTTCTTCCTCACCACGCATCAGTTGCATCAAGACTGCCTTCATATTTCGTTGATTCGCATCCTGTTGTGATTGTTCGCGAGATGAAGCAAGCATTTGGGCAATCTCACTATCCCGGTTTAATCCAAGACTACGTACCATTTCAAAAGCTTGTCGCGCTGATGGCTCTTGCATATACGTACGAGTAGTATCTGTCAATTGTTGTAGTAACTGTTGTTGGGGTGTACGCCCTTCTTGTTGAAGACGTTCATTTGATACATAATGTTTAATTTTCGTTTCCGACGGCTGGAAGTTTAGTTTCTCTACTTCATTTTTTACTTCTTGGACAATACGACTTGCTTCTTGATAGTTTCCTCTATTTAAAAACTTCTTCGCTTCAGCTAACTGACCACTTGCTTGCATTAGTTTTTTTTCTGTCTTCATATCTGTTAAAAGCATCATTTCACTTTTTAAAATGGCATTGTCTAGTTTCTTAATTGTTGTCTCTAATAATGGTTTTACTTGGTCTCTTGATTTACTTCTGTATTGTTCTATTAATCTCTGAATTGTATCTAAATTTCTTGTAATATCACGCTGCATATCTTTAAATTCTGCTGTAGCTTCTGCTAACTTTTGAGTAACAGTTGTTACTGCAATATCTTTACTATTTAACTGAACACTCGTTTGAAATTGCTCATTTAAGACATATTGCTGGGTTTCCTGAGCTGGTCTAACAGGCTCTTGCGCTGCTGCTTGTTGTTCAACTTGTGTTAGTGCTTGCATCATTTCTTGACGAGCTGCCATTTCACGACCATTTTGCTGTAATTCACTTGCACTTCTCATAGATTGCTCTAGTGCTCGTGCCATATCTTGACTTGTTTGCGGGTGTTCAGCAACTTGTTGACGTACCTGCTCTATAGCTCGCTCAAGTTGTGGCTCTTTTTGAAGAGTTTGTTGTGCTTGACGAATGGCATCAGTAAAACGGGTTTCTGTTTTCCCTGCTTCGGAATTATTAGAAGTACGAGTCGCGTTTTGTTCAGTTCTTTGCAACTCAGTTTCTGCCTTTGCTAATGCTTGTACCATCCGGTCTTTGCCAACTTGCTCAAGCTGTTCAGCCTGAGTTGCAACACGATTAAGTGAATCCTGCGTACGAGTTTCAACAGCGTTACTTTGCATTTGCTGACGAATATTTTCAACCGCTCGTTGTAAGCTGCCTGTTTGTTGTACTTTTTCACGAATTTGGCGAACCATATCATTTAAACGTTGCTCGTTTCTTTGTCCTTCTTGTGTGCGTTCAACTGGTCTCTGTTCAGATTGACGGCCTTCCGCGCGAGATAAATCCCGCTCTGCCTGTTGTAATGCTTGCGTTAAACGCTCTCGTCCCGTACTTTCCTGACCTCGTTGCTGCAACTGACGAGCTTCTTCTGTTGCTCGCTCTACCCTCTGTGCCACTTCTCGGCCCACACTTGGGTTATTCACTACTTGTTGGCGCACTTGCTCCACTGACCTCTGCAAGTTAGGTTCGCGTTGCACTTGCTCTCTCACTTGACGAACTGTTTCACTTGCGCGTTGCTCTTGTCTTGGAGCTTCTTGCGCTCTCTGCTCCTGCACACGACCTTCCACGCGCGATAAATCTCGCTCCGCCTGCTCCAACGCTTGCGTTAAACGCTCTCGTCCCGCACTTTCCTGTCCTCGTTGATGTAACTGACGAGCTTCTTCTGTTGCTCGCTCGACTCTCTGCGTAACCTCAGGACTCACTCTCGGATTATTCACCACTTGTTGACGCACTTGCTCCACTGCTCTCTGCAAATTCGGCTCTCGTTGGACTTGCTCTCTTACTTGACGAACCGTTTCGCTTTCGCGCGGTTCTTGTCTTGGTACCTCTTGCGAGCGTGTACTTTCTGTTCTTGCTAAATCACGCTCCGCCTGTTGCAATGCTTGAGTTAACCTTTCACGTCCAGCACTTTCCTGGCCACGCTGCTGTAATTGACGGGCTTCTTCCGTCGCTCGCTCTACTCTCTGCGCAACCTCTGGACTCACTCGTGAATTGTTTACAACTTGTTGGCGCACTTGCTCTACTACTCTTTGGAAGTTCGGCTCTCGCTGTACTTGTTCCCTCACTTGACGGACTGTTTCACTCGGGCGTTGCTCTTGTCTTGGTACCTCTTGCGAACGTGTGCTTTCTGTTCGTGCTAAATCACGCTCCGCCTGTTGCAAGGCTTGTGTTACACGCTCACGCCCCGCACTTTCCTGTCCTCGCTGCTGTAATTGACGAGCCTCTTCCGTCGTTCGCTCCACTCTCTGCGCTACCTCAGGACTCACTCTCGGATTGTTCACCACTTGTTGGCGCACTTGCTCCACTGCTCGTTGTAAATTTGGCTCTCGTTGGACTTGTTCCCTCACTTGACGTACCGTTTCACTCGCACGTTGCTCTTGTCTTGGCACTTCCTGTGGTCTCGTCTCCTGCACACGACTTTTCACTCGCGATAAATCCCTCTCCGCCTGTTGCAACGCTTGCGTTAACCTGTCTCGTCCTGCACTTTCCTGACCTCGTTGCTGTAACTGGCGTGCTTCTTCCGTCGCTCGTTCTACTCGTTGCGCTACTTCCGAGCTTACGCGCGGATTATTCACCACTTCTTGACGAACCTGCTCCACTGACCTCTGGAGGTTCGGCTCTCGTTGTACTTGCTCTCTCACTTGACGGACTGTTTCACTCGGACGTTGCTCTTGTCTTAGCGTTTCTTGTGGTCTCGTCTCCTGCATACGACCTTCCACTCGCGATAAATCACGCTCCGCCTGTTGCAACGCTTGTGTTAATCTCTCTGGTCCTGCACTTTCCTGTCCACGCTGCTGTAATTGACGAGCCTCTTCCGTCGCTCGCTCCACTCTCTGTGCTACCTCAGGACTCACCCTAGGATTGTTCACCACTTGTTGGCGCACTTGCTCCACTGCTCGTTGTAAATTCGGCTCTCGTTGTACTTGCTCTCTCGCCTGACGAATCGTCTCACTGGCACGCTGATCGTTCCTTACAGCTTCCTGAACTCTTACATCCTGTGATGGTCTACTTTCTACGACTCTATCAGTCTGTCGCCCTTCTGTACGAGCTAAATCTCTCTCTGCTTTTTGAAGAGCATCTACTAATCTATCTCTACCAACTTGTTGTAAATATCTAGCCTCATTTACAGCTCTGTCAACTCTTTGAGCTACTTCTCGATCCACTCTAGGGTTATTTACCACTTGTTGACGCACTTGTTCTACTGCTCGTTGAAGATTTGGCTCTCTCTGTATTTGTTCCCTCACTTGACGAACCGTTTCACTCGGACGCTGTTCTGCTCTTTGCACTTCTTGTGATCTAACTTCTTGAGTCCGTCCCTCACTAATTCTTCCATCTTGTGAACGACCTTCTACTCTTGCTAGATCTCGCTCTACTTGCTGTAGCACTTGGTTTAAGCGCTCTCGTCCAACGCTTTCTTGCCCCCGTTGCTGTAGTTGACGAGCTTCTTCTGTCGCTCTCTCTACCCGCTGAGCTACTTCTGGACTTATACGTGGATTTTCTACCACCTGTTGACGCACTTGTTCCACTGCTCTCTGCAAGTTTGGCTCTCTCTGAACTTGCTCTCTCACTTGACGAACCGTTTCACTCGGACGCAGTTCTGCTCTTTGGCTTTCCTGAGGTCTTACTTCTTGAGTTCGACCCTCATTCGCTCTCAGATCTTGCGAACGACCTTCCACCCGCGATAAATCTCTCTCTGCCTGCTGTAACGCCTGAGTAATTCTTTCTCGACTAGCACCTTCTTGACCCCGTTGTTGTAATTGGCGGGCTTCATCAACCGCTCGTTCCACTCTTTGAGCCACTTCTCGATTTACTCTAGGGTTATTTACTACTTGCTCACGAACTTGCTCTACTACACGTTGCAAGTTTGGCTCTCTCTGAACCTGTTCTCTTACTTCGCGAACCATTTCACTAGGACGAGCCTCACTTGAGGCACTAGCAACAACTCTCTCTTGTCTCGGTATTTGGAATTTAGGGTCGATTTCTTTCGCTAAATCTGTTAACACTTGATTCAACGGTCGGCCGTGCAGTGCTTCATGTACCGAACGTAATTGTGTTGGCGTTGCTTCTAGACGTTTATTCGCCATCGCTTGAACTGTTTGTAAGCGCTGCTCGGTTGTTCCATTTGATGAGTTCATAAAGGTTTGGAGATCACGAACAGATTCCCTCGTTAATGGAACTCCTTTATCAAGGAGCATTTGTGCCGCTTGACGAAGTTCTGGAGTAGGATTCGCCCCTGCTCCTAAACTTCGTAGTACACGTGTAACATCTCTTTGCTCACCTGTCTGCTGTGAAGAAGATGAACGAGGCTCTTCTGTAATTGTTCGAACACGAACTACATCATCCTTCTGTGTACCAATTTGGACTGTTACTCTATCACTTGATGGGACGCTCCCTTCAAATCTTGCTTGAACTTCACGTCCACGAATTTGTAATGTGGCTTCATCTTTACTAGTTCTCTCTTTTATCGTTGCACGATAGACTTCTCCTTCACGAAGCTGTATCGGTCTATCTGATGAATTTTGCTGATTCGAGGCAACTAAACTACTTATATTCATTCGACTCACTCCCGTACAATTTCCCTATATATGTTGTTTATCGGCTTGATAGCAAAATCTATTAACGATCTGTTAAAAAGAATTAAGTAAAACAAAAAACACTTAGCTACTTTTAACTAAGTGTTGTCATTTTTACTTCTTTCTCTCAAAAAATCCTTATCTAAGCTCGTCCCTCGACGCTTTTTATCCCTCAATAATTCACTTGGATCCCCTTTTGCTTGACCACCCTTTATTAATGAGCTCTCACCATATTTATTTCGAATTTCATCAACTGTCTTTAACAGCTCGTAACTCTTGGCATCTTTTTCGTAATTAAATAAATCTAGCTGCTTATATCCATATTGCTCATCAACTAAGTTTTGTCCTGTAATTCCTAATAATCGAATAGGCTCTTTATTCCAATATTTTCGAAATAGAAACAATGAGTACTCTAACAACTCTTCACTCGATTGAATTGGATAATCTAAGGATTTGCTTCGAGTGATTGTTTTTCTGTCACTATAACGAATTGTTAATTGTACTGTATTTGCACATACCTGTTTCCGCCTTAATCTACGACCAACAGAACCTGCCAGGTTCGTGAGCACAATTTTTACTTTCTCTTCACTTGTCGTATCTGCCTTTAGTGTTGTTGAATTCCCTACACTTTTGAACTCTGAAAAAGAGCTAGGATCAACTGGGCGAGCATCAACCCCGTTCGCCCTTTCAAAGAGCTTAACTCCATTCACACCAAATTTTGTACTTAAAATATCCTTACTCGTATGAGCCAAATCTCCAATCGTTCTAATGTTAAGCTTAATTAATTTTTCTGCCGTTTTCTTACCAACACCATGCATTTCACCTACAGGTAAAGTCCAAAGCTTCTTGTCTAGTTCACGCTTTCGCAAAATAGTAATCCCTAATGGCTTCTTCATTTCACTAGCCATTTTCGCTAGAAATTTATTCAGAGCAATTCCAATACTACAAGGAAGGTCAAGCTCCTTTTGCAGTCGATGTTGAATTTCATAGGCAATTTTTATTGGATCTTCTGTATAGTTTGTTATATCAATATATCCTTCATCTATAGAAACTGGTTCTACTAAAGGTGTATATTCTTCTAACAACTGAAACATTTTTTCCGATGCTGAACGGTAACGATCGAAATTTGGTGGTCTAATAATTAATTCTGGACATAAACGCTTCGCTTGCCAAATAGGCATTGTTGTTTTTACACCTTTAGCTCTTGCTTCATAGCTACATGTAACAATAATACCGCGCCGTTCTTCTACGTTTCCAGCTATTGCTAATGGTTTTCCTTTTAAAGTGTGGTCATAGGCAGACTCAACTGAGGCATAAAAACTATTCATATCAACATGAAAAATGACTCTACCTTTTTTCAAACGGTTATCTGCCATAACGCTCCACCCATTATTTTTGTCCTGTTTTCTCTACCCATTTGACAAATTCTTTTCCATGAAAAAAACTGTTAGCTTCTTTAATGAACTCTCCCATTTGTAAAACAAATTGTTTATTTTCCTCACTTTGTGCCATATATGCCTTAATATAATTCATGAAAGGAGATTCGAATTTAGCTGATTCTTCACGTTTCTGCTCTCCCTTATCTGTTAAACAAACATAGGATACACGCAAGTCTTGTTCGTCCTTCGTCGTTCGGACTAACTCCTTTGCTTTTAACCTTTTAACAATTTGCATCACTGTCGATAAATCCCAAAGTCCTACCTCTGCAATTCTAGACATCGAAGCTTTTTTCTCAAAGAAAAGAATCCACAAAATGTGTTGCTCTGATTGAGTAATCCCAATTTCTTGAGCTGAATGTTGCCAGCTCTCATCAACAACTTTTCCAATACCTCGAATATAATTTAACGCTTTATGTAAATCATGAAAATCATTACTCATTATTCCCCACATTCCTTCCACTAGTATAACTAGATTTCTCTATATTGGAATCGAATCAATATAGGGAAATATTAACATAAAATAAACCCACAGTGGTAATAAAGAGCCTTTTCATTAGTAATTAATAGTGATTTAAGTACATTGTGCAATTTAAATTCTATTACAATATAAAAAATCGCCACCACTTATAAGTACGTAGCGACGATTATTCATTCTATTGTTCTGAAACTGTTTTTACAACAGCAATTACCATATCAGTTAATTTAACTAACTCAGCAATTGGCATTTTTTCATTTTTAGTGTGGATTTCCTCATAACCAACAGCTAAGTTTACAGTTGGTATTCCGTGTCCAGCAATGATGTTCGCATCACTACCTCCACCACTTTTTAGTAATTTTGGAGTTAGACCTAGGCTTGTTGCTGCTTTTTTTGCAACCTCAACTACCTCGTCACCATCTCCTAATTTAAAACCTGGATACATCACTGTCACTTCTACATCTGCAGTTGTACCCATTTCTTCCGCCGCTTCTTCAAAAGCTTTTTTCATTTTCTTAACTTGCTTTTCCATTTTTTCAGGGACAAGAGAGCGTGCTTCAGCTAAAATTTCTACGTAATCGCAAACAATATTCGTTTGACTACCACCTTCAAAGCGACCGATGTTTGCAGTTGTTTCTCCGTCTATACGTCCAAGAGGCATTTTTGAGATTGCTTTTGACGCAACTGTAATTGCAGAAATACCTTTTTCAGGTGCTACACCTGCATGTGCTGTTTTACCATGAATCACAGCTTTTACCTTTGCCTGTGTAGGTGCCGCTACGATAATGTTACCTACTGGACCATCACTATCTAATGCGAAGCCGTATTTTGCCTTTAGTAATGCAGGGTCAAGAGCTTTAGCACCTACTAAACCTGACTCTTCCCCAACTGTAATAATAAATTGAATAGTTCCGTGCTCAATATTATTCTCTTTCATTACCTTTAAAGCCTCAAGCATCGCTGCTAGACCAGCTTTGTCATCGGCTCCTAAAATTGTTGTTCCATCAGTAACAACATACCCATCTTTCACCGAAGGATTCACACCATTACCCGGAACAACTGTATCCATATGGGAAGTAAAATAGATTGTGTCTACTCCCTCTTTCGTCCCTGGTAATGTACAAATTAAGTTTCCAGCACCATGGCCAGTAATCGACGTTGTATCATCTTCAAAGACCTCAACACCTAGAGCTTCAAATTTCTCCTTTAAAATAGGAGCAATCTTTCCTTCATCCTTTGTTTCAGAATCAATTTGAACTAGCTCTAGAAATTCTTCTAGTAATCGTTTTTCATTTGTCAATGTCACCACTCCAATATTGTTATGTCTCTATTGATGTTACACGAATGTGGTAGCTTTTTCATCTAATTGGAGGCTCTCACGTAATAATAAAAGAATTCAGATTATTTCTTTTCACAATACTCATATAAAATTCCACCAGCAGATTTCGGGTGTATGAATGCTACTTGAGCCCCACCAGCTCCAGGTACTGGCTTATCATGAATCATTTTAATGCCTTCTGTCTTAATTTCATTAATTCTCTCTTGAATATCAGAAACCCCTAACGCAACATGATGAATTCCTTCCCCACGCTTTGCTATAAACTTAGCAATCGGACTTTCATCAGATAGAGGTTCTAAAAGCTCAATCTTAGATTCCCCAACCTGTAGAAACGCTACCTTAACACCTTGAGATTCTACCTCTTCAACAGCTAGTAATGGCATTTTTAAATTATCGACATAAAAAGGTAAAGACTTTTCAATAGAAGAAACTGCTATTCCAATATGGTCAATTTTCTTCGGCGTACGACTTTCCATGTTCCCCACTCCTATATTTTCTATAAATTTATTTTGATATGTAACAATTCTAGACAAAACATGAATCCCCTCTAATTACTTTCAGAGTTCTAATCTTCTTTAATTAACAATTACCCATTAATCATTGACCATTAACATCTTGTGTTTTAGCCTAATAAGTTGTACAATATTATCAGTAATGTTTATAGGGGGTTATCGTATGCCACGTAAATTTCAAAAAACAATTATTTATATTATGATCGTTTCGTTAGTTCTAGGTAGTTTGTTTACTGGAGCAGCGTTTATTTTCTAATGATATACAATAGTCAAAAGACCAGAAGTGATTCACTTCTGGTCTTTTTTATATAGCTCCGTATTCCTTTGCAATCTGTTCAAATGTCTTTTCAGAACTAATTACCAATATTTTCGTACCCTGTGGAACTCGTTCAAAAAGCTCTTCCACCTGTTGATTAAACATTCTTATACATCCTGCTGTCACATAGCTTCCTATAGAAGGAGGATTATTAGTACCGTGAATTCCGTAAATCCGTCCATCTGTTTCTAATGCATCAAACCCAATCCATCTCGTACCTAAAGGATTTTCAGGAGAACCACCTTCAATGTCTCGTTTCCGGTAGTATGGGTCTATCGCCTTAACAACAATGGTAAACTCCCCTTCAGGTGTCAGTTCTGTCGTTTTACCTGTAGCTACTTGATATGTCTTTTGTATTTCACTTTCATTAATAAATGCGAGCTCGTTTGTTTTTTTATTCACAATAATATATGGATCTCCTATCACTGGATTTTCTCCGATAGGCCATATAGGAGATGCAATGAACGTAACACTCATAAGTAACGCAAATAATTGATACATGAAAGCCTTCCTCCTATTCAAGTATCTTTTCAACTCTGTTACCTAATAGTGTTACAATTGCTCTAGAAGATTATTCCCTTAACGCACTATGATTTACTTAATGCATCTTTGATTAATAAATATTGTTCTAGCTCGTGCATAATATAAAATAAAGACGAACGAATTTCAAACTCCTGTCTGTCTTTTGGTAATTCCATCCCCTGAAATTCTTGTTTCATCTCTGCTAATTGACCTAAAAATATATGAGAACGGTTTGTTGGACTTATTCCAGCACTCAATCCCTCTAAAAATTCAGCCATCCTTTTACCTTGTATAACCGTTTCGTCCATAGAAGAAATAAAGGGCATGATTCGCTCTATAATTTCAAATTGCTTTTCTCTCATTTTAAAATAGTAGAAGTATTGATCCTCGTGTCTTAGTAAATGATTTTCTATATTACGTAATGCAGTATTTTTTGCTTTATCTAGGAGAATTACTGTATCCGTTAACTCTCTTCCATCCCATTCACTAGTTCCTTCTCTTAAGAATAAAGCGAGCTCATTAAAGATTTTCTTGAAATTTTTTTCTGTTTCCTCTTGATATTTTTTTAATTCATTTTCTACACTTGGCATATAAAGATTCATTACTAAGCCTGTCCCTATTCCAATGATAATTAAAGCAACTTCATTCATAATGATTTGCAATGAAACAGTTTGCAATGTGTAAATATGTAAAATAATAACGACGCTAGTAACAATACCTTCCTTTGCTTTGATTGCGACCATCGTTGGTATAAATACCAGTAGTAATAATCCTAGAGCAACAGGATTATATCCAATTAACTCAAATAAAACGATAGAAAAACCCATCCCGATAAGACAGGCAATAAATCGTTGCCAAGAAACTTTAAGCGAGCTTTTTTTTGTAACAGATATGCATAATATCGTTAATATAGCGGCAGAGGCATAAAAGTCTAGTTGTAATAACTGAGCAATACCAATTGCTATTGATGCACCAACTGCTGTTTTTATCGTTCGGTAGCCTATTCTAAACATAATAAGGTCCTTTCTAAAACGACTTTATTTTATTGTACCAAAAAAGGACGATCTAAAATGATCGTCCTTTCAAATAATATCGTTATTACAATACTTTTTCGAGAAACTCTTTCGCACGCTCTGTTTTTGGTGAAGTAAAAAATTCTTCTGGTTTACCTTGTTCCATTAAAATACCTTGGTCTAAAAAGTAAACGTGGTCTGCTACTTCTCTGGCAAAGCCCATTTCATGAGTCACAATTGCCATTGTCATACCAGAATTCGCTAGTGTCTTCATAACATCTAACACTTCCTTAACCATCTCTGGGTCAAGCGCTGATGTCGGCTCATCAAACAGCATCACTTCAGGATCCATAGCTAAAGCACGAGCAATCGCTACACGTTGCTTTTGTCCGCCTGATAAACGGTTTGGATATTGGTCCTTTTTATCAAGAAGGCCAACCTTAGATAATAGGTCTTCACCCTTCTTGTTTGCATCTGCTTTAGATAACCCTTTAACAGAAATAGGAGCGTATGTTAAATTTTCTAGAACCGTCATGTGGGGAAATAAATGAAAGTGTTGAAACACCATACCAATACGTTGACGTACATTCATGATATTTGTTTTACCACTTGTAAGTTCTTCATCATTAACCCAAACTTCACCTGCTGTCGGCTCTTCTAGAAGATTCATACAACGAAGAAATGTTGACTTACCAGACCCAGATGGACCTATAATTGCAACAACGTCCCCTTTGTTGATTTCTGCTGAAATTCCTTTTAGTACTTCTAAATTACCAAATGATTTGTGTAAATCAACAACTTTAATCACTTCTCTTCATTCTCCTCTCTAAACCTTTTCCAAGAAGAGTTAGAACCATAACCATGCAGTAATATAAGACAGCCGCTACGAATAGTGGTTCAAAGTAGAGATATTTATCGGCGGCGACAATTTGTGAACGACGCATAATATCCCACACACCAATGGTTGAAACAATCGCTGATTCCTTCGTTAACGTAATAAATTCATTCATTAATGCTGGTAAAATATTTTTAAATGCTTGCGGTAGAATGATTTTTAACATCATTTGACGATAGGGTATCCCTAATGCCTCAGCCGCTTCCTTTTGTCCTTTATCTACTGCTTGAATACCTGCACGGATAATTTCTGAGATATAGGCCGCAGAATTTAGACCAAAGGCAATTACCCCTGCCATGTACGCTGAAATATCATAACCAATTAGCTGTGGTGGTGCAAAGTAAATAATAGCAAGCTGTAAGATAAGGGGAGTCCCACGGAAAATGGACGTATAAATATCAGCTAAGATAATTAACGGTTTAAACTTTCCTATTTTAAATACAGCTAAGATTGTTCCAAGCGCTAGACCAACTAGTATTGAAACTGTAACAAATTGTAACGTGACCCATATCCCTTTAACGATAAAAGGGATAGAGGGCGCGATTTGGGCGAAATCTAAATTCATACCCCAAACTCAATCCTCTCTATCCTTTATTCTTACTCTTCTTCAGAGAACCACTTAATCATTAGTTCTTCTAACATTCCGCTTTCTTTCATTTCTAATAATATTTCATTAAAAGGTCCAACTAATTCACTATCTTTTGGAAAACCAATTGCAGAACCACCTGGCTCGTCATCTAGTAATATAAATGAAGTTAATACTTCATGTTGGTTTAAATGTCCTAATGCTACAGCATCCTCAATAATTGCTGCATCTATACGATTTGAAAGTAATTCTTGAACTAATGCAGGGATACGGTCACGTTGTACCATCTCAATCCCATCAATTTCTTTCGCAGCTTCTTCTTGAATCGAACCAAGCTGAACTCCAACTGTTTTACCAGCTAAATCTTCAACTGATGTAATCCCACTATCTGATTTAGTAATAATTAAATTGTTAGCTTCATGATATATGTCAGAAAAATCAACGTTTTGTTTACGCTCTTCTGTTGGTGTCATACCAGCTAATACAAAATCAGCACGTCCTGAAGTTAATGCAGGTACTAATGTACTAAACTCCATATCTTCAATTTTGAACTCATAACCTAATTGCTCGGTAATGTATCTTGCAATATCAACATCAAAGCCAACAATTTCTCCTGTAGCTGAATCAACTGATTCAAATGGTGGGTAGTCAGCAGATGTTCCCATTACAAGTACTTTCTTCTCTTCTGTGCTATCTCCCGCTTCTTCATTTCCATTACCTGATGTTGTATCTCCTGCTCCACAACCTACTAATAATCCAACAGATAAAACTGCTGATAAACCTAAAGATAAAAGCTTTTTCATTATATTTCCCCCTAGAAAGTTTTATGTTTGTTTATGCATTTATTCCTATATTTATTCGCTGATTTGTATATTATCATAAGTCTACTAGATTGAAAAGCTTTTTTATAAAAGTTTTATACCAATCTATCATAGTCGTAATTTTCAGTGAAATACCTTACTAAACAAAGTTTTTTTGTAAAACTCATTATTATTACTAACTTCAATTGGCATAGAAACATAATGATTTACAACATACTACAATATATAGGAATATACAATAAATCAAGCTACAATAAAAAGGAAGTCTGATAGGTTTTTCCTAACAGACTTCCTTTTATATTATTTAAATACATCTGGGTACATTTGTAGGTCTATGCCCCATATAATTGGTAAAAAGTAATATACAGCTACAACAACAAACACAATTGCCAATAAATTAATCCAAAATCCTGCCCTTGCCATATCAATCATCTTCAGGTGACCAGAAGCAAAGACAACTGCATTTGGCGGTGTCGCTACTGGTAGCATAAATGCACATGACGCAGCAATTGCTGCAGGTATCATTAATGCAAATGGGTGTACATCAATCGCAAAGGCTAATGAAGCCATAATCGGTAGAATCATTGTTGCTGATGCTGTATTTGAAGTGATTTCTGTTAAAAACATCACTAACGCTGTTACGACTAATAAAATGATAAGGAAATGAACTCCCTGTACAACTGTTAACTGATTTCCAATCCATTCTGCTAATCCAGATTGACGGAAGCCTGCTGCAATTGCCAAGCCACCACCAAATAGTAATAGAATACCCCAAGGGACTTTTTTCGCAGTTTCCCAGTCTAATAGGAACGTTCCTCTTTTACTTAGTGACGGAATCATAAACAATAATACTGCCGCTGCAATAGCGATCATCGTATCATCAATTCCTGGAATCCATTGTTCTAAAATAAATGAACGGGTAATCCACGAAATTGCTGCAAAAGAGAATACGGCAAGTACCGCCTTTTCTTCAAAGCTCATTCTTCCTAACGATTTCTTTTGCTCATTAACAAGAGCTTCTCCACCTGGTATTGTCTTCATCTGCATTGGAAACGCAACTTTTATTAAATACAACCAAGCTAGTACTAGCATAATGACTGCTAACGGAACCCCAAATAACATCCATCCTGCAAATGAAATTTGAAACCCAAATAATTCATGTACGACTCCTGCTAGTATCATATTAGGTGGTGTACCAATTAATGTCCCTAAACCACCAATTGAAGCAGCATAAGCAATCCCTAACATCATTGCTTTAGCAAAATTCCCATCTTCTTTAGCGATGCCAACATTTTTTTCCTTTAATGAATGAGATACTTGAATAATAATCGCTGTACCAATCGGAACCATCATCATAGCTGTTGCTGTATTTGATATCCACATAGATAAAAAGGCAGTAGACACCATGAAACCAAGTATAATTCGTTGAGTGCTCGTCCCAATTAAAGAAATAATCGTCAACGCAATTCGTTTGTGTAATTCCCAGCGCTCCATTGCTAATGCAATAAGGAAACCTCCAAGGAATAGGAAAATAATTGTATTTCCATAAGAAGCTGTGACAGCTCCAGTATCTAGTACCCCCGTTAGTGGGAACAAGATAACCGGTAATAATGAAGTAACTGGGATAGGAATAGCCTCAGTAATCCACCACGTAGCAATCCAAACCGTACTCGCTAACACTGCTTTCGCTTCTGGACTCATTCCTTCTGGAGAAAGAAAAAACATAATAATAAAAAATAAAGATGGTCCTAAAATTAGGCCAATTTTTTGAGGTGTCCGATAAACTGGAGGCCTCTCTTCGTTATTTTTATTGTTATTGTTTTCGACTCTATCAGTTTCCTTACTTTTTTCTACATTATCAGCTTGATTTTTTGGAAGTGAAAAAGTTAACACTTGCTTTACCTGGGAATGAGATTGCCAAAGCTGTCCCCATACTGTTGCTAGAAATGAATTATTCATTCGTTCATTCCCCCTCTTATTAATTTTACTATTCTAATTTAAAACGCTTTCAGACATTATTCTTTACTTGAACTTAGTTTTATTTCTAACTATTCAAATTATAAAACGCTTTCATAAATATGTGTTGATTTGAACTTAATGGTCTTTTTGTTCTTTTTGGTCTTTATACACTGTCGTAATCCACTTTCGCCTCGCAAACTATTACAAACAACAGAAATATAGATGCATAAAGGAATCTTCTGTTTAATAATCATTATATTTTTACACATAACAGTTTTTTATTAATTCCGACATTTTTTAAGAAAATAAAAAAGAGTGAATTATTCACTCTTTTTCCCATGCAATTTATATACTTGTTCCATAATATCTGGATGAATTAACTCAGAGTATTTATCGTATACTGATTCTAGCTGATTACGCCAATGTTCCTTTTCTACTTGAGCTAGTTCATTAATTTCTATCAGTCCTGTATTTTTTATTCTGTTTAACCTTTCTTCATTATGGTCTATCGCGTATACTCGAAGCCAGTCATTCACTTCTTCCATTGCCTCCATAATGCTACTTTGATGCTCGACAGGAAGTCTTTCCCAGAGGTGTTCATTCATTAATACCGCATAACCTAAGTAATTATGATTGCTAATGGTCATATATTTTTGTTGTTGGTAGAGGCCCTTTGAATAAATATTTGATGGGGTATTTTCAGTACCATCCACTCTACCATCACTTAATGCTTCATAAACTTCATTAAATGCGTATACACGTGGGCGAGCACCTATTGTTCGATATGTATCCATTAGTGCATCACTAGGCATCACACGCACTGTTACTTCTGACAAATCCTCAGTTGAGCGAATCGGTCGAATATTATTTGTAATATGTTTAAAACTATTTTCCCAGTATGCGATCCCCTTATATCCTTGTCTACCTATGCTCTCAAACAGAAGCTGGCCTATTTCACCATCAAACGCTTCCTTTACCTCTTTTTCATCCCGAAACAAAAAAGGTAAATCCATGACAAACCAGTTTGCATTATGAACTGCAATTTCTGAAAAGGCAGGAGCAATCAAGTGAACTTCATTTCTCTTTAACGCATCAAATTCCTCTTGAGCATTAAAGAGAACCCCATTTGAAAAAATTTGAATATCAACCCAGCCATCAGTTTTTTCTTTAACAAGCTGCGCAAATAACGAAGCTGCTAATCCTTTAGGTGTATTATCAGCTACTACATGACTAAAGCGTAGTACATATTTTTCATTAAGACCTTCAATTTCTTTATCTACTGCTTGTGGTGTTGTTTTTACATCAAAACCAAAGCCGATATAAAAGGCAGTAATAATTCCAATAAATAAAAATGATAAAATTGCAATAAACCCTTTCATATCGCCTCACCTTATTCTTTCATTCGATACATTTGTATTGGTCTACCAATTGTCCCATACGTTAGTTCCATTTCTACTTTTCCAACTGATTCCAAATAATTTAAATACCGTCTAACTGTTACCCGTGCTAGTCCTACCGCTGTGCCAATTTCTTCTGCTGATTTTCCCGTTTGTATTTGTTGTAAGTACTCAGTAATTTGATTTAATGTTTGTGCATGTAATCCTTTCGGCAATTGGTGTTGAACTTTATTTGTCTCTTCCTTTTGTGTTCTAAGCTCATCTAATTTCGCTTGAGATACTTCACCTGCTTTATCTAATTGGCGATAGACGTCTTTATATTGCTTTAATGCCTTCTCTAATCTTTCAAAAGTAAATGGTTTTACAATATAATCGACTACACCTAAGCGTAATAACGTCTTAACTGTCTGCGTATCATTTGCAGCTGTAACTGCAATAATATCCACATCTATTAATTCACTACGAAGGTGCTTTAACACCTCTAGTCCATTTTGCTCCGGCATAAAAACATCAAGAAGTACGAGATCAGGCTTAAGGCTCTGCACCTTTTTTATCCCTTCAGTTCCTGTTGATGCAACACCTTTAACAGTAAAGCCTTCAACTTTTTCAATAAACATCTTATTTACTTGTTGAACCATCGGATCGTCTTCAATTAGCAGCACATTTACTTTAGCCTTTGTCATAAGTACCTCCCCGCCTCTTCATCGGTAGAATTATTGTAATTGTTGTACCCTCTTTGTACACACTATCAATTGAAATTGTTCCTTCTACTCGTTCAACGATAGAATGAGCTAAGAATAACCCAATTCCTCTGCCTTCTTTTTCTTTTGTTGAGAAGCCCCTAGTAAATACTTTCTCTTGAAGTATTTCATTCATTCCCATTCCATTATCTGAAACCTCGATGACAAGCTCCTCTTCTTTTTCCTTTATTAGTATATATACATCCTTTTCTTCTTCACTAGCAAACTCTATGAGCGCGTCAAAGCTGTTGTCAATCAAATTTCCAAGAATTACGACTAAATCATGTAGCGTGATTCCTTCTGGGTAATTTACAAAGGAACTATTATTATCAACATGTAAGTTAATTCCAAGCTCTTTACTTCTACTTATTTTCCCAAGCAGTAATCCAGCAATACTATCATCATGTATTTTTTGCATAATTACCCTTGATAAGCCCATATGTTCCTCTTCTAACTCAAAAATATACTCTAACGCTTTTTTTCCTTCATCCAGCTGAATTAATCCAGCAATTGTATGAAGTTTATTGGAATATTCATGATTTTGAACACGTAGAGCATCCACAAACGCTTGTACACCTGTCAATTCTTTCGCTAAACGATTTACTTCTGTTTTATCCTGGAAAATCGCAACTGCCCCTACCGTTTTATCAGCAACTGTAATAGGAATACGGTTACTCAAAATCGCTTTATTCTGAACATAGAACTCACGCTGAAAGACAGGCTTCCCAATTTTTAATATTTCAGGTAATCGTGTATCAGGAATGACATCTTGAATTTTTTCTCCAATGATACTTCTCTTGATATTTAGCATTTTCTTAGCTGCTTCATTAATAACTGTAACTCTTTCATCCTCATTAATTGCTATAACTCCTTCATGTATGGCATTAAAGGTAGCTGTTCTTTCTACAAGGACTCGAGCTAATTGTTCAGGTTCCATTTCGAATGTTTGTTTTTTTATATGGTTTGCTAACAGCCATGCACCCCAAACGCCAAATAACGTTGTAATAAGGACAATGACAAAGGCTGTATTTGCAAACTCATTCAGTAGCTGCGAAACAGTTGGTAATACGTTTCCAACTACAACTACACCAACCTGCTCCCTGTCTAGTTTAATTGGTGCAAAAGCACGGACTGTTGTTACAGCATTTGCTTGTGCTTTTGAAATATAAATATGGTCTGAAAAAGCAGGATCTTCATCTCCTCCAACAAAAGGGGTGTACAGCCTATCTTGTATTGGATGAGTAAGACGAATTCTCTCCATATTCAATACAACTATATAGTCATGCTCATTAATAACACGCATCCGTTCAACAATTGGCTGTAATATATCTGCTGCATTTTCCTCTTGAATATTTTGTTGCACAGTCGAGTTTTGTGCTACAAGCTGTGCAGTAATCAAGGCTCTATGTGAAAGCTCTTCTTCTTTTATTTCAGTTGTGTACCCTAATAATATAATTCCTATAATTAATAAGGAAAAAGCAACAATCCCAAAGGATAAGCCTGTTATTTTCCATTTAATAGGTATATTTACAATCTTATTCATCAGAACCCTCGACTTTTTTCAACATAATATAATAAATATACCATATCATTTTATCTAGAACTATTTTTTATAGACAGTAGTCAGACAGGCAAAAAATAAACAAAAAAAGACTTAAGAGTATATACTCCTAAGTCGTGGTATGTAAAATAAATGGCGCGCCCACCAGGATTCGAACCCAGAATACGAGAGCCGAAATCTCGTGTGATATCCATTTCACTATGGACGCATTGTAGTTTATTGCGACTTTATCATTATATTATAGTTAAAGTACAAAGTCAATATATAATGAAATGAACATAAGGTCGTTCACTGTAAACCAAGTTAAAAGAATACCCTTTAACTTGGTTACAGATTACTATGCTATTGCTTATTAATTAAGCTTTTACAGGACCTTCTTCAAACATTTGCTCGAAGCGCTCGTTAATGTCTTCTTCTGTATAACCTAAGTTAGCTAAACGAGCTGTAAAGTTTTTAGCCCATAGTTGACATCTTTCAGCCATCTTCTTGTATTTCTTAGCTTCTGAACCTTTTTGCTCTTTCTCTCTACTTTCAGCATTTGACATAATGCTTTCAATAATGAATAAAGCCTTCCATACGTCATCCTCTTCAAAGCTTTCATGGTCAGCTCCAAGATTATCTATTACTTTTTTATAGTATTCACTAAATTCTTTGAATGAAATTTCTTCATCCATGTTTAAGTATTCTTGAATCTTTGCATACAACTCTTGCATTACGACACCATCCTTTTCTTGTTCGGACATATTATAGCAAAATAAATCAGTTTTAGGAAGAACAATGCGTGTCAAAAGCTTCCTCTAGCTTCTGTACAACTTGAATTGGCTCATGTCCTTCAATTTCATGTCGTTGCACCATCATTTGAATCTTGCCATCCTTCAACAAAGCAAAAGATGGTGAAGACGGTGGATATCCTTCAAAATAAGTACGAGCCTTCTCTGTCGCTTCTTTATCTTGTCCAGCAAAAACAGTAACAAATTGATCTGGCTTCACTTCATAATTCACCATGTACGCAGCTGCAGGACGAGCAATTCCACCAGCACATCCACAAACAGAATTTATCATGACTAACGTCGTACCTTCTCCCTCTAGTGTTTGTTCTACATCTTCCACTGTTTTTAACTCTTTGTAGCCAGCATTTTGCATATCCTGTCTTGCTTGTTCTACCACATCATTAAAAAAATTAAATTGCATATCTATCACCTCTGGATTAAATTTTAAAATATTAAATCACTCTCTTTATCCCTATTGTACCCAAACCTATGTGGATAACCAAATAATAATACTTGAACATTTAAATATTAAACGGGATAGCCAATTTAAGGCTACCCCGTTTTAACATTTTATTATTGTAGAGCAATACGTAATGATTCGATATTCTTTCTCATTAAACTGAAATAATCTTCATTATTATCAATGTCTTGTTGTACCAATGCCTCTAAATTATGAATATACAATGCTTCTGCTCCAATTTCGTCTTGAACAACTTCCGCCACCTTTGGAGTTATGTTTTGCTCAAATAAAATATGTTGTATCCCATTTTCTTCAGCTAAATGTATGATATCTTGCAATTGCTTTTGTGTTGGCTCATTTGTTGGTGATAATCCAGCAATTCCAATTTGATACAACCCATAACGTTCAGCCCAATAACCAAAGCCTGCATGAGAAACAATAAATGTATTATTTTCTACTTCTTCAACCATTGTACGGAACTCCACATCGATTGCTTCAAGCTCAGCTTTTACATCTTTAAAATTAGCTTCAAAGAACTCCTGCTGTTCAGGCATTAACTGCACTAAAGCATTCTTAACGTTTTCCGCTAATTGAATAGATAGAATAGGGTCTAACCAAACATGTGGATCCTCGTCGCCATGATGATGGTGATGGTCATCGTGATCATGTCCGTGGTCGTCATGCTCGTGTCCATGATCATCGTGATCATGTCCGTGGTCGTCATGCTCGTGTCCATGATCATCGTGATCATGTCCGTGGTCGTCATGCTCGTGTCCATGATCATCGTGATCATGTCCGTGGTCGTCATGCTCGTGTCCATGATCATCGTGATCATGTCCGTGGTCGTCATGCTCGTGTCCATGATCATCGTGGTCATGACCGTGGTCGTCATGCTCGTGTCCATGGTCATCGTGGTCATGTCCGTGGTCGTCATGCTCGTGTCCATGGTCGTCGTGGTCATGTCCATGGTCATGGTCGTAGTCAATTAACTCGATTCCTTCTGTGGCTTTAACTATAAGGACATCTTCATTGGAAATGGTTTCAATTAGAGCATCTGCAAAACCTTCCATTCCAGCACCATTGTAAATGAATATATCCCCTTCTGCTACTTCTATCATTTCTCTCGCAGTTGGTTCAAACGTATGTGCATCTGCTCCAACGGGAACAAGATTCGTTACATTAACAAATTCCCCACCAATTTTGTTTGCAAAATCTTCTAATGGAAAGATTGTGGTAAATAACTCTAGCGCCTCTACCTCCTCTATTTCATGTGCACTTGTGTCTTCTTGTACTTCTTCTTGACCACCACATGCTGCTAAAAATGTTGAAAGTACAAGCATAATGGCAAAAAGACTTGCTTTAATTTTCATTGTATGTATTCCCCTTTCGTAATAGTTCTTATTAACAATTACGAATTATATCGTAATTATTACGATTTGTAAATAAAGATCGCTTTTATTTTATCCTCAAAAACATACAAAAACTGAGGCTTGCCGACTCGACATACCCCAGTTCCTATAAATATATTCCTATTTAGCCATTTGAATTCGCTTTTTATACAGCTTATTTAATTCTTTATGTTGGTCAAAAAGTTTTGGTATCATTTTTTTTATTTCTTTTTCATCATACTCTTTTATAGCTTTTGCAAAATTAGTTTGTAATTCCGCATGACTCTTATACCAATCTTCCCCTACCTTTTTACCATGTAGAAGCGCACCTGTCTTTTCAAGTTCAGTAATCTTCTTCTCTAGCATATCTCTTTCCTTTTGTATTTCATTCCACTCAGCAACTAACTCAGGTGCATATTTTTCAGCTAATAATTGATAATACATTGTCATATGTATATCAATAATCTCCGAAGTATAACTTAGGTCATGGCCAGAACTACAATTACATTCTTCTTTAACAATCGATTCCTCTGCATGTACTGGCATCTGAGCAAAAGAAACTAAAAAACCAACTAAACAAGCCAATCCAACGAAATATAAACGACTGTTTTTCAAAATCATACTTATATCATCCTTTCTGTCGATCAGTCATTTGTAGGATAACCAGAGGGGGGAGGAATTATTAATTATGAATTATGAGTTATGAATTATGAATTGCTAATTGCTAATTGCTAATTGCTAATTGCTAATTGCTAATTGCTAATTGCTAATTGCTAATTGCTAATTGCTAATTGCTAATTGCTAATTGCGCGGCTGATAAATCAGCCGCGACAATTAGCAAGAGCTCGTTCTAGCTTTGCTAGAACTTCAAATGATTTTAATTTGCCATTCGCCATTTGCAATTTTAAATTCAATTATTCATTAACCATTTACAATTAACAATTAATTACCGTTCCAAACGAAAAAGAGAGAAACTTTCCATTGTAGAAAGTTCCTCTCTTTAAGTTATTAATAAACTGATGTATTTTCGTTAGAAATAGATTCAAGTTTTTCTTTTACTTTTGCTAGGAACTTTCCACACACTAATCCATCTAATACTCGGTGGTCTAGTGATAAGCATAGATTTACCATGCTACGGATTCCGATTGCGTCATTTTCTAAAACGACAGGGCGTTTCACGATGGATTCAATCGATAAAATAGCTGCTTGTGGATGGTTGATAATTGGCGTTGATAATATTGATCCAAACGAACCTGTATTATTAATCGTAAACGTTCCACCTTGCATCTCTTTGCTAGAAATTTTACCAGTACGAACTTTTGCAGCAATATCGTTTATTTCTCGAGCAATTCCTTTGATATTTTTTTCATCTGCATGTTTAATCACAGGTACAAATAGGGCATCATCAGTTGCTACGGCAACAGACATATTGATGTCTTTCTTTTGAATAATCTTATCTCCTGCCCACATAGAATTCATTTGAGGGTATTCTTTTAGCGCTTCAACCGTTGCTTTAAGGAAGAACGGTAAGAACGTTAAATTATACCCTTCACGGGCTTTAAATTCGTTCTTAATACTATTACGATAGTTCACAAGGTTTGTTACATCCACTTCAATCATCATCCATGCATGTGGAGCCTCATGTTTACTTTTCACCATATTAGCAGCAATTGCTTTACGCACACCTGATACAGGTATTTCTGTATCACCTACACTTACAGGGATATCTATTGCCTGCTGATTAGGAGCTTTTTCTACTTTGGGTGATGCTGTTGGTTGTGATTGCCCTTCAACTGACTCTGTCTGTTTTGTAATAGGAGTGCTTGGTGCTACAGGTATTTCACCACTATTAATGATTTTTAATAAATCCTTTCTAGTGATTCTTCCACCTTTACCAGAACCATTTACTTGAGTAAGGTCAATATCATTTTCTTGTGCTAAACGTAAAACAGCTGGAGAGTAACGAGCCTTCTCTGAGTTATCCGGCTGTACGTCACTCTTCTGTGCAGGTGGACTTGCTTCACTAGAAGGAGCTGATTTTTCCTCGACTGCCCCACCTTCTACTTCAATCGTACAAATGACCCTACCAACTTCTACTGTTTCATCTTCCTCAGTTAGTAGTTCTTTAATTGTCCCTGTATAAGAGGAAGGTACCTCAGCATTTACTTTGTCAGTCATTACTTCTGCTATTGGATCGTATTTATTTACTTTATCGCCTGGTTTCACTAGCCACTTCGTAATCGTACCTTCTGTGACACTTTCACCAAGCTGGGGCATTGTAATTTCTGTTGCCATTTGTCGACCTCCTTTTAGAGGTTGTTTAAAACAACCTCTATTATTAAAATTCTGCTAGATCACGCATTGCCTTCTCAACTTTATCTGGATTAATCATAAAATACTTTTCCATAGTTGGAGCGTATGGCATTGCCGGTACATCTGGACCTGCGAGTCTTCGAATTGGCGCATCTAAATCAAAAAGACAGTTCTCACTAATAATTGCTGAAACTTCACTTATGATGCTACCTTCCTTATTGTCTTCCGTAATTAATAGAACTTTACCTGTCTTTTTAGCCGCTTCTATGATACTTTCTTGGTCTAGCGGATATATTGTACGAAGGTCTAATACATGAACAGAAACTCCATCTTTTTCAAGTTTTTCTGCTGCTTGTAAAGCAAAATGTACTGCTAAACCATAGGTAATCACCGTAATGTCATCACCTTCACGCTTCACATCGGCCTTTCCAATTGGAAGAGTATAATCATCTTCTGGTACTTCTCCTTTAATTAAACGGTACGCTCGTTTGTGCTCAAAGAAAAGAACTGGATCTTCGTCTCGTATTGCTGCCTTTAATAATCCTTTAACGTCATAAGGGGTAGAAGGCATAACAATTTTCAAGCCCGGAACACCTGAGAACATCGCTTCAACAGATTGTGAATGGTAAAGTGCACCATGTACACCACCGCCATAAGGAGCACGAATAACCATCGGACAACTCCAATCATTATTTGAACGGTAGCGGATACGCGCTGCTTCACTGACAATTTGGTTCACTGCTGGCATAATAAAATCGGCAAATTGAATCTCAGCTACTGGACGCATTCCGTACATAGCAGCACCAACTCCAACCCCGACAATTGCAGATTCCGCTAATGGTGTATCCATCACTCGGTCTTCCCCAAACTGTTCATATAATCCGTTTGTCGCACGGAAAACACCTCCGCGTGCTCCAACGTCTTCACCTAATACAAATACTTTCTGGTCCCGTTCCATCTCTTCACGTAATGCTAACGTAACAGCTTCTATATATGAAATAATTGCCATTTAGTTCCCTCCCCGTTACTCGGCATATACATGCTTTAATGCATGTTCCGGTTTTTCGTAAGGCGCATTCTCAGCATACTCTGTAGCTTCGTTTACGATTTTTGCAATTCTATCATTCATTTCTTTTTCTAGTTCTTCAGTTAATAAACCAACATCACGTAAATACGTAGCAAAAGTAAAGATAGCATCTTTCTTCTTCGCTTCAGCTACTTCTTCTTGAGAACGATACGCCCTATCATCATCATCACTTGAGTGAGGTGTTAAACGATAAGATACTGTTTCAACCAATGATGGTCCTTCTCCTCTTCGTCCACGGTCTGCCGCTTCTTTAACTGCCTCATAGACTGCCAATGGGTCGTTACCATCTACTGTTACACCAGGCATACCGTATCCAATCGCACGGTCAGAAACCTTTTCACAAGCTAATTGCTTCTCAATCGGTACAGAAATTGCATATTTATTGTTCTCACACATGAAAATTACTGGAAGCTTATGAACCCCTGCAAAGTTTGCCCCCTCATGGAAGTCCCCTTGGTTAGAAGATCCTTCACCAAACGTTGTAAAGGTCACTAAGTCTTTTCCTTCCATCTTTCCTGCCAACGCAATTCCAACCGCATGAGGTACTTGAGTTGTAACAGGAGAAGAACCAGTAACAATTCTATTTTTCTTTTGTCCGAAATGTCCGGGCATTTGTCTTCCACCTGAGTTTGGATCTTCTGCTTTCGCAAATGCAGATAGCATTAATTCACGTGCAGTCATACCAAAAGTAAGAACAACTCCCATATCACGATAATATGGTAAAATATAGTCTTTCTCAGTATCTAAAGCAAATGCTGCACCTACTTGAGCAGCTTCTTGCCCCTGACAAGAAATCACAAATGGTATTTTTCCTGCACGATTTAATAGCCACATACGCTCATCAATTTTTCTCGCTAGTAGCATTGTTTCAAACATATTCATAACCGTGTCGTCGGATAAACCAAGTGCCTGATGTCGGTTTTCTGTCATAGGAATGCCTCCTTTTATATAATAAAACCTAGAAAACGTTGTTTAAGGTTTCAATAGACATGGGCTTTTTAGAATCACTTATATTCTATGAATGTATTGCTTTCCCATCAACAGCCAATGCTGCTTCTCCCATTACCTCTGATAAAGTTGGATGTGGGTGAATTGTATGAGCCACTTCCCAATTGGCTGCATCTAGTACCTTTGCAATTGCAGCTTCACTAATCATATCTGTTACGTGAGGCCCAATCATATGAACGCCTAATAAATCATCTGTTTTCTTATCCACAACAAACTTAACAAAACCATCTGATTCACCATAAACAAGTGCTTTACCAATTCCTTTAAAATTGAATTTACCTGTTTTCACTTCATAACCTTTTTCAATTGCTTCTTTTTCTGATAGTCCAACGCTTGCAATCTCTGGATGGCTATAGATACAAGTAGAGATAAGTGTATAGTCAATTGGCTCTGGGTTATTATTTGATAAATGCTCTACTGCAACGATACCTTCATGTGACGCAACGTGAGCTAATTGCATACCACCGATAACATCACCAATTGCATAGATGTGACTTTCTTTTGTTTGATAAAACTCATTTGTTTCAATAACACCTTTATCCACAACGATATCTGTGTTCTCTAAACCAATACCATCAATATTTGCAGAGCGCCCAACCGAAACTAGCATTTTTTCTGCAGTGAATTCTAACTCTTCACCGTTTTTCTCTGCCTTAATTGATACGCCTTCAGCACTAGCAACAAGTGAATCTCCTTTTACTTGTACACCTGTTTGTATTTTAACGCCCTTACGCTTTAATAGACGTCTCGCTTCTTTTGAAATTTCTTCATCTTCTGTTGGAATAATGTGTTTACCATACTCTAGAACAGTTACCTTTACACCAAAATCTGCCAGCATTGAAGCCCACTCAATTCCAATTACCCCTCCACCAACAATGATGATTGACTCAGGTAATTCCTCTAGCTTAAGAGCTTCATCAGAAGATAAAACATTTGTTCCATCAATTGTTAAACCTGGTAATGAACGCGGTTTTGAACCTGTAGCAATAATAACGTTTTTCGGAATTAACATTTGATTTTCTTCTCCATTGTTCATTTCAACAGAAATTGTCCCTGGAGTAGGTGAAAAAATTGACGGCCCTAAAATACGACCAATTCCTTCATATACGTCAATTTTTCCTTTCTTCATAAGGTGTTCGACACCTTTATGTAATTGGTCAATGATTTTTTGCTTACGCTCTTGTACTTTGATAAAGTTAAACGAAACTTCACCTGTAGTCACACCAAATTCTTCAGAACGCTTTGTCGTTGCATAGACTTCCGCACTTCTAAGTAAAGCCTTACTAGGAATACACCCTTTGTGTAGACACGTACCTCCTAATTTTTCCTTTTCAACAACAGCTACCTTTAATCCTAATTGTGATGCTCTAATTGCAGCTACATAGCCACCTGTTCCTCCACCTAGTATGACAAGATCGTATTCTTGTGACATCTTAAATTCCTCCTCTAGTTGCTTTACCTTTATAAATTTTTATTTTAAATATACCACTTTAAAATGTTACTTCCTTTTAACTCTAAAGTAAATCTATGTAAGCTTCATTTTTGAAATATATATACCACTACGAAAAGACAGTCCTATAGGCAATTAAGCTACTACTGCCTATAGGTAATCCCTTATCTACGACTTAAAATATGGTGACCATTTTGTAAGAATTGCTTACGCGATCTACGCATACGTTCTATTCTTTCTTCTGCCATTCTGTCTGCTGCTAAATACGTTGGAACCTTATCTCTCTTAGAAATCTCAAGAACTTTCTCTATGTTATCGTAAATACCTTCAACCTTTTTCAATGCACGTTCACTATTGTAGCCATAAAGCTCATCAGCCACATTGATTACTCCACCTGCATTAATTACATAGTCTGGCGCATACACAATGCCCATTTCATGAATTCTATCTCCGTGACGGTTTTCTCTTAATTGATTATTTGCTGCACCAGCAATGACTTTCGCCTTAATTTTAGGAATCGTATCATCATTAATAATTGCACCTAAGGCACAAGGAGCGAAAATGTCACATTCTACGCTATAAATATCATTAATATCTACTGCTTTTGCATTAAATTCATTTACGACTCTTTCAACAGCTTCTTTATTAATATCCGTTACAATTAATGAAGCCCCTTCTTCGTGAAGGTGACGACAAAGATTGTAGGCAACATTCCCTACGCCTTGAACAGCAATCGTTTTACCTTCAAGAGAATCTGTACCAAATGCTTCCTTCGCTGCAGCTTTCATACCAACGTACACACCATATGCAGTAACTGGAGATGGGTTTCCAGAAGAACCAAATGCCGGGGAAATCCCTGTTACATAATCAGTTTCGTCATGAATTAGATCCATGTCAGCAACCGTTGTACCAACGTCCTCAGCTGTAATATACCGACCATTTAACCCTTGGATATAACGTCCAAATGCTCTAAACATTTCTTCGTTTTTATCCTTACGAGGATCACCAATAATTACTGTTTTCCCGCCACCAAGGTTAAGCCCTGCTGCTGCATTTTTATAAGTCATTCCTTTGGCTAAACGTAGTGCATCTTCAAAAGCAGCTTCTTCTGACTCATACATCCACATTCTAGTACCACCTAATGCAGGACCTAACGTTGTATCGTGAATAGCAATGATTGCTTTTAAACCTGATTGTTTATCTTGGCAAACGACTACCTGTTCATAGTCGTAGTTCTCCATGTATTTAAATAATTCCATTTCTATTCCTCCTAGATGACTTATTAAAAATGAGCAAGACACTCACCTTTACTCACTTATCTATTATGCAAGAACCGTGCCAACTTTTAATTTCGTGAAAGCGCTTTATTTTACTGTTCTTTGAATAAAACCACATGCAATATTTTTCATACTATGAAAATTACTGCATGTTACTTTTGTCAATTTTATATTTTTCCATTTTATAGTATAAATTACGAACAGAAATTTGCAGTTTTTTCGCCACAGCTGTTTTGTTTCCATTACATTGGTTAAGTGCTTCAATGATCTTTTCTTTTTCAAATTGCTCCACCATTAAAGATAATGAGGTCTCAGCTATGACCTCTTGCTTAGGAAAAATTTCTACACCCGCTTCATCCGATTGTAAGTGAGGGATATGACTCTTTTTTATTACTTGCTCCCCGTAGTGCATATAAATAATTGCTCTAGCTAGTACATTTTCAAGTTCACGAACATTTCCAGGCCAGTCATATTTTTTTAGCTTTTCTAATGCCTCATTATCAATACTCTCAATATTGCGTCCAAAATCTTGATTAATCTTCTGAATTAAGTAAACAGATAAGTTCTGTAAATCTTCTTTTCTTTCACGGAGTGGTGGTATATGTATTGGCATCTTATTCAATCTATAATATAAATCTTCCCTAAAAGTGTTTTCACTTATACCTTTTTCTAAATTTACATTCGTTGCCGCTATGACTCTCACATCCACAGAAATTGCTTTTGTTCCACCCACTCGAACGATTTCTTTTTCCTGTAATACTCGTAACAACTTCGCTTGAGTGTTTGCAGAGAGTTCACCAAGTTCATCCAAAAATATACTACCCTTATTCGCTTCTTCAAATAGACCTCTTTTTCCGCCACGCTTGGCACCTGAAAAGGCTCCTTCTTCATAACCAAAAAGCTCACTTTCAAGCAGAGACTCTGATATAGCAGCACAATTCACTCGAATAAATTTATTGTACTTCCGATCACTTTCGTTATGTATCGCATGAGCAAATAACTCTTTACCCGTCCCAGACTCTCCACGTAATAATATAGTAACGGGTGTACCTGCTGCGACCTTTGCCTGTTCGATTGCAAGCTTAATTTCATCAGATTGTCCAATAATATCATCAAATGAGTATTTCGCTTCTAATGTACGAATGATCTGTCTAGCTCTCGCTAACTCCTCGGTCACCTGTTTAATTTCCGACATATCATGAACGACACCGACACTTCCTTTAATCTTGCCATCTACAATAACAGGGGCTACATTAACAACGACATCTTTACGTTTTGGTCCTACCTTCATTCGTACACTACGAACCGGCTTTTTAGTTTTTAATACATGTAAATGCATACTATCTCCCTCATAAATATCAGCTGTTGCAGGTTTACCAATTACCTCTTCAGGAGATAATCCCGTCAACCTAGTATAGGCTGGATTAATCATAATTCCATTTCCATTTTCATCCACTACTGAAATGGCATCGTCGGAAGACTTGATAATAGCCTCTAACATTGTTTGTATGCTTTTTAAATTTGTTACTTGCTCTGCCATTGCTTGTATTTCGGTAATATCTTTAAAAACAGCTAGTGCACCAATTTGGGTGTTACCTTCAAGCATTGGAACTCTAGTTGTAATGATACTTGTCCCGCTATCAAGCACCTGCTCCTGGTTTCTTTCTTCTACTCCAGACTTTAAAACTCGCGGTAGAAGACTTGAAGGGAGAACTTCAGAAATTGGTTTTCCTAATGCCTCATAAGCTCTTTTGTCAGACATCCGTTCCGCTGCCCGGTTAAAAAGTGTCACGATACTATTATTATCAATTGCCACCATGCCATCTGAAGTAGAGTTTAATATCGTTTCTTTTATTGAGGCATAATTCTCCATTTCTCTTATCAAATTTTCTTTTTCTTCTATTAAATTAAATATGACATTCGCTACAGAGCTAGGAATGATTGATGTATTCATATCGCATGTATTATGTAACTCTTCGACAAGTGCATCATTTCCAGTTGCCTCCACTACAACATCCACAGAGCTAGAAATAACTTCTTTCCAATTAAGACTTGTTTTAATTCCATAATCCCTTGCCACAGATAAGCCAATTGCCTCCGGGTTAATATCAGCGACCGCAATAACTTCGATCATCTCTAATTCCTTCAGCATCGTTAGTAACGACGTGCCACCTTTCCCAGCACCAATAATCACTACCTTCTTCACAACCATTCACCTCACCCCTTACTATTACGCAAATATCACAAACTTGCAACTGATTACTTGGACAGACACCCATTTATCATGTAAAATATAAAGAAAATATCGATTTAAAAATACTAAATATACTTACAACCTTGTTTTTAGGCAGAAAGGATAAGTGAATATGACTTTACAACGGTTTATTGCACTTTTAATTTTAGTTATTCCAGCAGTTATCGCTGGTTATGGCATAAAGCTTATGCGAGACACGGTTTTTCAAATATTACATCAACCATTCCCATTTCTATCATTACAATTTATATCAGGACTAATTCTTACAATTTTAGGTGTAGCCTTCATAGGTGGATTTATTTTTCATCGAGATCGTAAAAATAATAAAATTGCTCCACGTTTTCAAAAGCCAAAAGACGAAGCGACTAGAACATAGTCGCTTTGTCTTTTTTATTCATTCGTCCCAAGTCGATCAATTCTACTGAGAAATGTAGAACGTGCAATGACTTTTGAAAAAGATACCTTTTCCGCAAGTAATGTTAAGAAAAAACTTATAGTTATTGTCAACCATTGATGAAGTGGTGAACCATGAACTATAGTAATTACCGCTAAAATAGCACCTATTGTCGTTGCTCCATTATCCCCTAACATCGCTAGTTTCCTTCCTTCAAAGACAAAGATAACACTACATACAACAATAAAATAAATGAATGAAATTGGTTCAACTATTGTTAAAAAAGGAAGTAAGCTCGCTACGTATAATAGACCTACTTTTGATGCTCGCAAAGGTCTCGTATCAAATAGATTGAATATATGAGGTAAAAGCAGTAATAACAAAAGTATTCGAACTGCCTCTAGATTAAAAACTGCTGAAGTAAGAACAACGAAGAATAAAGACGCCATACCCGTTACAATAATCTTTACAATGCCTGTACTAATTTTCCGTTCGTGTAGTAATACCAATATATGACCACGAAAGCCTTTTGATGCTTTATCTCCGTAACGGTCATCAATAAAGCCACTAAACCAAATCAAAGTAACATAAATTACACTCTGCAATGTGAGTATTTCATTCGAGTAAAATAGTACACCTGGTAAGAAAAAAGCTACTATAATTATTACACCAAGATTATAGGGTATTTGCTTCCCCTCAAAATTAGTCGTTGTCCACCCATTTTTTATAAAGAATTTATAACACCCGATGCTAACAACTGCAATTATTAGAGATAGAAAAAAGGAATTCACTCAGAAATCCTCCTTAACGACCTCTCCATTTCAATCCACTGTATTCCTCGATGTAAGAAACCCTTTAAATCTTTCCCAGTTTCTCTATGATACATATTTGTATCAACTTCAACTATTGTAGCCCCTTCTTCTAATAAATCAATCGTCATTTCTGTCTCAACACCGAATCGAAAATAGTTTTTCTCTAGCAAAAATGGTATCCATTTTTTACGTATTGCACGTTGTCCTGATAATGGAGATGTTAACCATGTCCCTGTTCTTTTTAATACCAATCGTTGAACTCTTTTTTTCATTAACCCCAAACCTTTTTTTCTACCACTCGGTAGTCGACCAATTACACAATCAAAGAACGGATATTGAAGAGGCTCTAAAAGTTTCTTAGCCTCTGTAATTGATGGACCCAAATCTGCATCGAGCATGACAATAATATCACCTTCAGCCTTTTTCCATCCCTCTTGTAACGCTCGTCCCTTTCCTACATTACTGTGTACATGGACGGTCATATCACTATACTGGTCAGCAATTTTTCCTGTTCTGTCTGTACTACCATCATTCACTACGATTAATTGATCATACCAATGCTCTTGTCTCAATGCTGCTAATGTTTGACCGAGATAACCTTCTTCATTGTAAGCTGGTATTACGACACTAACCTTCGTCACTGAAATTCTCTCCTTTTATCCGTAGTAATGAAAGATAAAATTGCTGGGCTGAATATATATCATCTGGTACTGCATCTATAACTAGTTGAGGTAAATCGTACTCACTATCTAATTCCTGTCCGACCGTTATTAAAAAGCCTTCTTTTTCTAGAAGCGTCTCCATCGTATCAAACTGTTTTGCTTCTACACCAATATGATTGAGCCAAGTTTTAATATTTGAATCGTGTACGTCCTCCGTTAGATAGATATCAATTCTCTTTAACTCATCCGACACATAGGATAACCATTGTTGGTTTTCATTTTCCAAACGATCCTTTTCCATTTTTACCGATTGTATATATGTCAGCTGTTGATCAGATACCCAGCCCTTGTCTAACATGAACCCAAATAGAGTCCCTCCAAAAAAGGTGATAAACAATAGAAAATAAGCTTTTAATTTCATATTAAATTGTAACATTCTCACCCTCCATTCAATGAAAACCATACTAGCGATAGTAGGAGTTTGCATTTTTCATTAAACATCGCGAATGTAAGAGCCACCGCTGAAACAGAAGGCAGAAACGGCAACCGATTCTTTTCTTCTAACTTATTAAGTTTATGAATTCCTCTTAAATCAGTAATAGTATGCCCCGCTTGAATTCTAACTAATATGCTAGAACCCATTCCTTTTCTACCTTTTTCTAAAAAGTCAACCATGCTTGTATGACTGCCAATCGTATATATATGCTTCGCTTGTGCCCAATAAGAAAAAATAGTAGCAACATCCTCGCTTGTTCCTACAAAAGATTTGCTGTCATAATTTAAATTCAAACTCTCAAGACGTTTTGCTCCAGGGGCTACTCCATTCAAATAGGAATGAACAACGAGCTTTGCTCCAGTAGCTAATGCCTTTTCACTTACAGAATCCATGTCACCAATAATGATTGTAGGTGTAAGCCCATATTTTAATAATCCATCTGCTCCACCATCTACTGCAATAATTATTGGCTTCTCCTTCTTCACCCATGATTTAATTGCCTGAATATCTTTTTCATACTTATCACCACGAGTAACTATCAATACCTCCTTATTTGAACAGAGTTGGAAAATCCCTTCTACTAACTGTCCTTTTGCAAACAGGGATAATTCTTTTTTCCCATACTGAAATGAATTCTCGATAAATTGCTCAAATTGCTCAGGCAAATGCAATTTAGCAACACGGTCTAGTTGATTCACTCGTTTAAAATCATAGCGAGAGAGCTTTGCTACTTTAATAAATTGATTATTATCCGATATATATAAATCGTTATTTGAAATACGAACGGTTTCTCTTTCAAGACTGATGTCATGACGATAAAATTTTTCTACATCAAAAACTGGTATCCTGTTTTCTAATAATGTTCTCACACCATTATGTACATAGTGACCAGTCATTGACTTTTTTATATTTATAATTGCCTTCACTTTACAATTCTTCAAATCATCAGCAGCCGTTGAGTCGATGTCCTCATGGGATAAAACTACAATGGACCGAGGTGGAATTCTCTTAACTAACTCTTTTGTTTTATTCCCTTGATAGGCAATGTCCTCTATTAAAAAAACTACCATATACCTCATCTCCCAGTCTCACTGTTTTCCGTTAGTATGAGCAAATAATTCTTATTTCAACCAACAAGTGAGCAAATCGCATAAAAATAGGGAACAAAGGAAAACTAATAATACTTTCTATACAAAGAGGTGAAAGAATGTTTACGCATATTGAAACGATTAATAATCGTGAAATTTACACAGCAAATTACAACAGCAAGGATTTTCGAATAACATATAATCCAGAAAATGAACAAATTGAACAAGTCATACCACTAAGTGTCGGGACAGACTATTTAGTTAATGAATTTCGCCGGTATATCGAAAAACACAACTAACTGACTTTGAATAAGCTTTCAATTATCCATAGCTTAAGTATTTTTTAATTTCCTAGCCATAAAAAAGAAGCTTCTCAAAAGATCCAACTTTGATCTTTTGAGAAGCTCCCTTACTATAATAAATTAATATTAGTTATAGATGCTGATAATTATTTTTATTATTTAACTAACTTTATGTTCGATGCGTAATTTATCAGCGACCATCGCAATAAACTCTGAATTTGTCGGCTTCGCTTTTGACACTGATACTGTATATCCAAATAGACTTGAAATTGAATCGATGTTTCCGCGACTCCAGGCTACCTCAATCGCATGACGAATTGCACGTTCAACACGACTTGCTGTTGTGTTAAATTTCTTCGCGATATCTGGATAAAGCACTTTAGTAATTGAGCCTAATAACTCGATGTCATTATATACCATCGTAATTGCTTCACGTAAGTACATATAACCTTTAATATGTGCTGGAACACCAATTTCATGAATAATATTTGTGATGCTCGCATCTAAATTAAAGACATTTTCATCCCTTTTCACAAAGGACTGTTGATAGCTTACTGTTTTTTGTATAAAAGTGCGCTTTTGACCACTTACTTCACGAATATTGTTCATTAATGTATCCATATCAAAAGGCTTTAAAATATAGTAGGACGCACCTAAATCAACCGCTTTCTTTGTTACATCCTCTTGACCAAAAGCAGTTAGCATAATAATATTTGTATTTTTCTTTAACCCTGTTTGATGTAGCTTTTCTAAAACAGCTAATCCATCTAAGTGAGGCATAATTATATCAAGAATTAATACATCAGGCTCATTTTCTTCAACTATGTTTAAGCATTCTTGACCATTGTAGGCAAGACCTACTACTTCCATGTCCTCCTGAGCCGAAATATACTCATTTAATAAGTTAACTAATTCACGATTATCGTCCGCAATACATACTCTTACCTTTTGCACGTGATGTCCTCCTCGTATCTCTAAATTTTTCACTAACCTACAAATTCGACAATCAACCATCTTTTCCTTTTTATTTTAAAAATAAATTAAAAAAAACTTGTTTTCTTAACGCGAAATAAGATATAATGTTAAATTCGACTATTTTCGATTATTATATTATATATTATAAATTCTTTTGTCGAATATTCTTTAAAGGCATGATTATGTCGTTCTAATTATCAATATGTCAATTATTAAGTCTTTATGTCCCCTATTATCATACCACAAGAAAACTATTCTTTGTCGGATATCTTTAGAGCTTGAAATTACCGTTTTTTCGATTTTTTCTACATTTTTTCAATTAAAAAGCAAAGGTGAGATTAACTCGCCTTTGCTTTGCCATCTTTATTAAGTTCTACGCCTGCTTCTTGCAGCATCCATTCAATGTGACAACCGTATCCACTTGTTGGATCGTTTACGAATACGTGAGTTACTGCTCCAATCACTTTCCCATCTTGAATAATAGGGCTACCACTCATTCCTTGAACGATACCACCTGTTGCATCTAGTAATTTTGGGTCGGTTACTTTAATGACAAGGCCTTTCGTTGCAGGAAATTTTTGCGGTACAGAATTTACAATTTCAATATCAAATTCTTGCACTTCTTCGTCCTCAACAACTGTTAAAATCTTTGCGGGTCCTTCTTTAACTTGATTTGCTGGGACTACAGGTAATGCTTTGTCATGAATATTATTTTTTAAACTTCTAGCTGTAATTTCTCCAAAGATTCCAAACGGACTGTTTTTTGTTATTGTCCCAATAATGCTCCTTTGGTCAGAAAAGCTTGCTAACTTTTCTCCTGGATCCCCATTACTACCTTTTTCGATTGACGTTACAGATGACTCAATAATATGTCCATCATGTACAACAATTGGTTTTTGTGTATCCATATCAGAGATAACATGACCTAATGCGCCGTATTTCTTTGATTCTGGTTCATAAAACGTAAGTGTCCCAACACCTGCTGCTGAATCGCGAATATATAATCCTAAACGGTAAGAACTTTCACCTTTTGCTTTAAGTGGGGTTAGCTGTTTTGATAAGGTTTCTTTCTCTCGTTTGACTTCAATATCTATTGGTTCACCTTTATCTCCCGCTTCTTGAACAATACTAGCCACCTGGTTCATTTTAGAAATAGCTTTACCATTCATTTTTGTAATCATATCTCCTACCTCAATACCTGCTATTTCACCTGGTGATTTGTCACCTTCCTCTGTGTGTACAAGGTGATGACCAACAACTAGCACACCATCAGTATTTAGCTTAACGCCTATGGATTGACCACCTGGAATGACTTTAACCCCTTCGATAACGTTTACATTTACCTTTTTGACTGGAAAACTACCGACTTCAAGTGTCACGTTAGTATCACCTTGCTTTTCGGCTGTAAATGCCATTGTATCCTCTAGTTCATGCTCCTCCATCATATTAAAAACGAGCATATCTTCATTTGCTGGAGTTGCTGTTAAAGGACCAAATTCAGCTTTCGAAGCTTGTAGTTCTCCTATCTCACCTTCATAAAGGACCAATTCATCGGGAAGAGTTACCATTTGTTGAACAGGTTTGTAAAATCCAATACTGAATAAACTAACAAGGAGAATTACACCTATAATTTTTCTAATTGTATCGCCTTTCAATCACTTCACTCTCCTCGCTCCTTACCCACACCTCCAATTTCGCTGTACTACTAATGTTGCCTTGTTTTAGAACATTTATAACAAGTTCAAAATAAAAAAGCTCACCACGTTTGGCAAGCTTTTCAAGAATTGTTTTTTATTTTATCTGCTAAGTCAAGTAGTTCCTGAGCATGTTGTTTAGTTAGTTGTGTAACTTCTACACCAGAAATCATACGAGCTACTTCATCTATGCACTTCTCTTTTGTTAATGGTACTACACTTGTTAACACTCTATCACCTAATTCTTGTTTAGAAATATATAAATGAGTGTCTGCCATTGCTGCTACTTGTGGGAGATGCGTAATACATAACACTTGTGACCCTACAGAAATATGATGAATTTTTTCAGCGATTGCCTGTGCTACACGTCCACTTACTCCAGTATCTACCTCGTCAAATATTAATGAAGTCACACCTTGATGATTTGAGAAAATTGTCTTCATCGCTAGCATAATTCTAGAAATCTCCCCACCTGAGGCTACTTTTGAAAGGGGTTTTAACGGTTCTCCTGGATTTGTCGATAACAAAAACTCAACAGAATCAATACCGTTATCGTAAAATGTTATAGGTGCACCATCAATAGTACGGGCTTTGGAGGAATGTTTTTTCTCTTTGAACTCAATTTGAAATTGAGTTTTCTCCATATATAGTGCTCTTAGCTGTTTATGGATTTGATCTGATAATTCCTGAGCTTCTCGAACTCTTATCTTAGTTAATGCCTTTGCTTCAACTAACATATCGAGAATTGTTGCCTCAAGTTCAGCTTCAAGCTTTTGAATTCGGTCATCCTTATTAAGTAGTGAATCAATTTCCTCTTCTATCTTCGCTGCATACTCCATTATCTCAGCAACATTTTCACCGTATTTTCGTTTCAACTGATTGATTTCATTTAATCTAGTCTCGATAAAATTTAATCGATTCGGGTCAAATTCTAATTGTTCAAATCGATCCCTCATAGAAAAGGAAGCTTCTTCTAGTAGATAAAAACAATTGCTAATCGTTTCCTGCATTTCACTTAATTCTTTATCAATTGAAGCTGCCTCCTCCATATGATTCATAGCTAAGCTTAACCAATCTAAACCTTTGCCGTCTCCATAAAGACTATAGTATGAATCATGAAGGGTTTTATATAATTTTTCGCTGTTTGCTAATTTATATTTTTCTTCAGATAAAAGCTCATCTTCATTAGGTATTAAATCAGCATTTTCAATTTCCTTTAACTGATACTGAATTAAATCAAGACGATGAGCTAGTGCCTGTTCGTTATCGGTCATTTGCTTTACTTGTTTATCTAACTGTTGATACTTTTTATATAAATGGTGATACTCTGTTAACGTCGGCATTAGTGAATCTTTCGCAAAGCTATCTAGCATAGAGAGATGTCTCTCTGGCTGCATAATTGATTGATGTTCATGCTGACCATGAATATCAACTAGCGCTTGTCCAATTTCACGAAGTATTGCTAAAGTCACAAGCTTTCCATTCACACGACAAATACTCTTTCCATTAGCTGAAATATCACGTCTAAGAATGAGCATTCCCTCTTCGGTTTCAATACCTAATTCATTTACTTTTATTATACATGGATTAGTCGATTCAACAGTAAAAAGCCCTTCCATTTCAGCTCTATTTGTTCCGTAACGGACAAATTCTGAGGAACCTCTTCCCCCTGTTAACAAACCGATCGCATCAATAATTATTGACTTACCCGCACCTGTTTCACCTGTTAAGACCGTTAACCCCTTTTCAAAGGAGATTGTTAGCTCATCTATGATAGCAAAGTTTTTGATTGTTAACTCAATTAGCATACGTTATCACAACCTCTTAGAGCATTTCTAAAAATCGTTCAGTAACAATAGGACTTTCCTCTTTATGCTTGCAGATTATAAGAATTGTATCATCTCCACAAATAGTTCCCATAATCTCATTCCAATCTAAATTGTCAATCAATGCTCCAACTGCATTTGCATTACCCGGTAAAGTTTTCATCACAATCATATTTTCAGAACGATCAATACTGACGAAGCTATCCATTAACGAGCGCTTTAGTTTTTGGAGTGGATTAAATCGTTGATCAGCAGGTAAGCTATATTTATAGCGCCCGTCCATCATAGGAACCTTTACTAAATGAAGTTCCTTTATATCCCTTGAAACTGTTGCTTGCGTTACATTGTATCCAGCATTTTTTAAACATTCAACTAACTCATCTTGTGTATCTATATCATTATTTGAAATAATTTCTCTAATTTTTATATGACGTTGCCCTTTATTCAAACTAATCACCTACATTTTCCAATTAATGTATACTTCATTTTAGTCAGTTTAAAAAATATACATACTTGTATCATACATTATAACCGTTATGACTACAAATAAATATTAATAAAAATGAATAAACATAAGATAGTATACATTATTGTATAACATAGCAAAAGAACAAATATAGGGGTAAAAAACATAAATATAGCAGATCAAATGAGGTGCTAACCCTCATTTTGATCTGCTTTATTATTGTCCTTTAATTGTTGGTGTGCACTAGCGACAACTTCATCTTCCGTCATATCTGCGAGTCTGTTTCCACTTTCTCTCCCATGTTCCCATGAAAGATAGAGAAGAAACTCTATATTCCCTTCGCCACCTTTTATCGGGGAGAAGTCGATGCCCTTAACGTCATAGCCTTGTCCAAGAGCAAATTCCACCATATACGTTAACACTTTCGTATGTGTTTTAGGATCACGAACAATTCCCTTTTTTCCTACTTCTTCACGACCTGCTTCAAATTGAGGCTTGACCAAAGCGACTACCTCACCATGATTGACAAGTAATGTACCAAGAACAGGTAAAATTAGTTTTAGTGAAATAAACGACACATCAATTGTTGCAAAATCAGGCATTCCCTCTTGTAAATCCTCAGGTTTTACGTAGCGGAAGTTTGTCCTCTCCATAACTTGTACACGCTCATCTTGACGAAGTTTCCAAGCAAGCTGATTATAACCAACATCCAATGCATAAACGAGCTTAGCTCCATTTTGCAAGGAGCAATCAGTAAATCCACCAGTTGAAGCACCGATATCTAATACAATTTTATCTTGAAGAGAAAGATTAAAACGATTAATAGCCTTTTCTAACTTAAGGCCGCCCCGACTAACGTAAGGTAAAACATCACCTTTTATCGTTAATATCGAATCAGTATCGATTTTCATTCCAGGCTTGTCAATTCGCTCTTCATTCACATAGATTAGACCAGCCATGATTGAGCGTTTTGCTTTTTCTCTCGTCTCAATTAAGCCCTTCTCAACAAGTAAAATATCTACACGTTCTTTCTTTGCCATACTTTACGCCCTTTGTCTTTTTCTAGGAATAATTGAGCTTATTTTCTCAACAACATGATTAGTAGTTAAACCTACCTCTTCAAGTAGCTCTGATACACTTCCATGCTCAATAAATTTATCTGGAATCCCCATTCTTTGTACGATCGTTTCATGGTAGCCACTATCATGTATGAATTCTAACACAGCACTACCAAAACTACCTTGGATTGAAGCTTCTTCTACTGTTAGCAATGGAAACTTTTGTTCAGCAAGTTCTCGCAGCATTTTCTCATCTAACGGCTTAATTGAACGAGCATTTACAACTTTTACAGAGATACCTTGACTAGATAATTGTTCTGCTGCTTCTAACGCAACAGGAATCATTGTTCCAAATGTTAATATACAGGCATCTGAACCTTCTACAAGTACTTCCCATGTGCCAATTGGAATTTGTTTTAATTGTTCATCCATTTTAATACCGTATCCATTACCCCTAGGATAACGAACTGCAATTGGTCCATCATCATAATTAACAGCAGTATAAATCATATGTTGTAGTTCATTTTCATCCTTAGGATTTAAGATAACCATGTTTGGAATGTGTCGTAAAAAGGCAATATCGAATACACCTTGATGAGTTTCCCCATCTGCCCCAACTAATCCAGCACGATCAATTGCAAACATCACATTTAAGTTTTGGCGACATACATCATGAACCACTTGATCATAACCACGCTGTAAAAACGTAGAGTAGACTGCAAAAACAGGTTTTAACCCTTGCGTTGCAAGACCACCAGCCATTGTTGTTGCATGTTGCTCTGCAATCCCTACATCAAACATTCGCTTCGGAAACTCAGAAGCATATTGATCAAGTTTTGTTCCACCTGGCATAGCAGCTGTTAATGCTACCACACGGTTGTCTTCTCGTGACACTTTTCGTAATGTATCACTGAAAACCCCACTATAACTTGGTGGTCCTGGCTTCTTCACTACTTCACCAGATTCAATCTTGTATGGTCCTAGACCATGCCATGTTCCCTTAGCATCATTTTCTGCAGGAGCATACCCTTTTCCTTTTTTCGTAAGAACATGAATTAACACTGGTCCTTTTGTCTTTTTCGCATATTTAATATTGTCCATTAGGTCATCCAAGTCATGACCATCTACAGGTCCTAAATACGTAAAGCCCATTTCTTCAAAAAAGATTCCTGAAACAAGTAAATATTTTAAGCTATCTTTTACACGCTCAGCAGTTGTTGCAAGCTTACCACCAAAGGCAGGAATCTTTTTAATTAGATACTCAAGCTCTTCTTTTGCTTTCTTGTACTTACCAGCTGTACGCAAACGACCAAGTACATTATGAAGAGCACCAACATTCGGAGCAATCGACATTTCATTGTCATTTAATACAACAATTAGATCTTTTTGCTCATGTCCAATATGGTTCAATGCTTCTAATGCCATTCCACCTGTAAGGGCACCATCACCAATAACCGCAATAACTTGCTCATCACTGCCTTTTAAATCTCTTGCTGTCGCCATTCCCATTGCAGCTGATAACGAAGTTGAGCTATGACCAGTTTCCCAAACATCATGTTCACTCTCACTACGCTTTGGAAATCCACAAAGCCCTTTGTATTGTCTTAATTCATCAAACTGTCCAGCTCTGCCAGTTAATATTTTATGAACGTAAGCCTGGTGGCCAACATCCCATATAATTTTATCCTTTGGACTATCAAAAAGGTGATGAAGAGCCAATGTTAGCTCAACTACACCTAAATTCGGACCAAGATGTCCACCAGTAACAGATAACTTCTCAACTAAAAAGCGACGAATCTCTTGACCTAGAGACTCTAGCTCTGCTTTTGAAAGGCTTTTCAAACTACTAGGGTCATTTAACTTCTCTAAATTCATGAAGTACCCTCACTTTCGGCTTTTTTTCTCTTTATTCTTCTTTTTACCGTTTTTGTTCGTAGAAAATACATTTATCTTCAATTTTAGCTCTAAAATGTATAATAATCTACCGACTTGATAAATAATCGGTGTGGCAAATTCAATCGCAAGTGTCTTACCAAATGACTTACCACCAACTGTAAGTGCTGCAACAACACTTGTAAATAGTACAGATATCGCAAATTGATATACTGAACCATCTTCATGTCCCATTTGTAATGAAAGCTGAAGAACAACATAAGCTGATGCGGTACCACTAATGATACCAGCAATATCACCAATTACATCATTACAAAAATTAGCAAAACGGTCCGCGTTACGAGTAATCATTACCGCATGCTTTGCGCCAACTAACCTTTCTGCTGCCATCGCATGAAAGGGCTTTTCTTCTGCGGCTGTCGCGGCAACTCCAATTGTATCAAAAAACACACCTAAAAATACAATCGCAAGGACTATTACCATTCCAACAGCCCATGTAACACCGCTTAATATAAAAGTAGATATAATTGAAAAAATAGCCGCTAACACCAGAGTGATAACGGCAATTCCTAGACTCCAATTTATTGATTTTAATAGTTTTTGCTTCATCGTTATCGGTTTTACACCCTATCATTATTGACATAAAAGAACTTTTCTAACCCTTATGTACGACCAGAGTGGTCATTTAAAGAGTAAACACTGTGGCTTAGGTCCAGTAGGCTTTCCCAAGCAGGTACCAAAGCGTTGCCGCTCTGACGGTTTCCCATTAAACCCACTTTAACGCTGTCGCCAAACGTTAGACTAGATTACCACTTAGCCCACACTATAATCCCCTTTAAATGTCACAGGAACAGTCTAGGAGTTTTCCTCTACAGCCCTTAACCAACTCTTATCCTCTTTTGCAGGGCAGATTTCATATGGCAATCAATGACTTCTGTTGGCCGACAGTAATCATTTCTATTTCCATAATCCCCTCATACCCCACTCAAGGCAGGCTACGCTGCTGACAAGCTCCCAAGCTTGTCATAACAGGTTTATACCCCGCACCTCCCATTGTAATACACCTGTATACTGGAAAGATACGAAGCCTCCGCGGAGGCAGGGTCATCGCCTACATGCCTTTGTAGATCGCCCTACCACCTTAACACCCAGCATCGACCCAAGGCTGGGCGCCTCAAGCCGACACAAGGAGCTTCATCGATGTGCCCTTTGGCGGATTTTTAGGCCCGCCTTCGAGAATGGTGGACTGACTAGAATACTGCACCACTCAGTCTTTCAATCTATTATACCACTAGAATATCGCTTGCTCAATGAAAATGAATGGAAACATACCCAATATACAAATTTTGAGAAGAAGAGGGTGTTCCAAAAGGTAAAAAACGACTTTGGACACCCTCATTATTTATCTTAATGGTCACGTTCAACAATATAATCAGTAATTGCTTCTAATAAACTATTTTCCATATTTATTTTATATAAGTATTCTTTTGCTTTGTTTTTATGACTATTTAATTTTTCTTTGGCACCTTCCATCGTTAACAGACTTGGATAAGTGCTCTTATTATTACCTTCATCACTTCCTACAGGCTTTCCAATTGTGCTTGCATCCCCTTCAACATCAAGAATATCGTCCTTAATTTGAAAGACTAACCCAAGTTCTTTTGCAAAACAACGAAGAGTTTCTACTTCATCCTCAGTTGCACCAGCCAAAATCGCACCTGCTACAACGGAATATGTTAATAAGTCACCTGTTTTATGATGATGGATATATTCTAATTGCTCTACAGTTAATTTCTGGCCTTCACCTTCCATATCGGCAACCTGACCGCCAACCATTCCCTCAGGTCCAGCAGCCTTCGCTAATAGCTCAATCAATCTCACTTTTTGCTCACTTGATATATCGGGATGGGATGTTTTCGCAACTACTTCGAAACTGTATGTGACAAGGGCATCACCTGCTAAAATAGCAATTGCTTCACCATATACTTTATGATTCGTTGGTTTACCACGACGTAAATCATCATCATCCATAGCTGGTAAATCATCATGTATTAACGAGTACGTATGGATCATTTCCAAGGCACAAGCTACATCCATTCCAATTGATTCATCTCTAGTAAAATCGCTAAGAGTTGCTAATAATAAAATTGGTCGCACACGCTTTCCACCGGCATCAATAGAATATAGCATCGCATCTTTTAAAGACTTCGGAACCTTTAACTTATCAATATGTGTAGGTAAACATTCATCAATTAATTTTTTATTAGTTGAGAGAAAGGTTTTTAAATTACTAACAGTCACTCTTTCAAGTCCTCCTGAAATAACGTTAATTCTATTTCTCCATCTTCATGCAAGATTTGGTCCATCTGCTGTTCCACATTTGTGAGCTTATCATGACATAACTTTGATAGCTTCATACCTTCTTGGAACATTGATATAGCTTCCTCTAATGGAACATCACCTTGCTCAAGCTTGTCTACAACAGTTTCGAGTTGCTCCATTGCCTGTTCAAAAGAAAGCTCTTTTTTCTCACTCATCATTATCCCCCACTCTCTTCATAACCTTCTCTTTAACCTCACACATTAATTGACCATCCTTCAACTGAATTTGGACCTTATTACCTTCTTCAAGTTGATTTACCGTTTTTACTAGCTTATTTTCACCTGAATATACTAAGCTATAACCTCGCTCCATTACCTTTAACGGACTCAACATATTAAGCTTGGCAATAGAAGCTTGAAATAAATGATTTTTTTCTTTCGTAATATCGTTCATTTGGCGCTTAAGTGTTGCTACTAATTCCTTGTGCCGCTCACTAGCATCAGCTATCTTTGCTTTCGGATGATTTCTTTTTAAATCCTTATGTAATTGAGATAGCTTATCCTTTTTCCTGTCTATCGCACGGTTGGCTTCCTTCTCTAAGCGTTCAAGTAGTCTATCTAAATCCTGTTCCTTTTGTTTAACTAGCTGTACTGGGTAGCGGAACGCGTATGATTTTTGAAGTTGTTGTAAACGTTTCGATTCTCCTGAATACCTTTCCTTCATAGCTCGAATCATTCTTGCCTTTGTAATTGAAAGCCTCTCATACAGCTCATCACTTGATGGAACTGCTAATTCTGCAGCCGCAGTTGGTGTGGCTGCTCTAATATCAGCAACAAAATCAGCTATCGTAATATCTGTTTCATGACCTACTGCTGAAATAATCGGAAGCATTGAATGATAAATCGCTCGCGCTACAATTTCTTCATTAAAAGCCCATAAGTCTTCTATTGAACCTCCACCACGACCAACTATGAGAACATCAAATATCCCTGCTGCATTTGCTTGTTCAATCCCCTTAACGATAGAGGGAGCAGCCTCATCACCTTGTACAAGTACCGGAAGAAGAGTAATTGATGCCATCGGAAAACGACGTTTAATCGTCGTAATCATATCACGTATTGCTGCCCCTGTTGGAGATGTAACTATAGCAATTCGAGTAGGACAAGAAGGAAGTGGCTTCTTATTATCTTCCGCAAAAAGGCCTTCCCTTTGTAACTTCCCCTTCAGCTCTTCGAATGCTAAATACAAACTCCCTACCCCATCAGGTTGCATTTCCCTTGCATACATCTGGTAGGATCCATATGGTTCGTAAACCGTGACGTTTCCTCTAATTAGTACCTTCATTCCATCTTCAGGGCGAAACTTTAGAAAGCGGTTATTTCCGGCAAACATAACTCCCTGCATCCGTGAATGCTCATCTTTTATAGTAAAATACATATGTCCACGACTGTGTTGTTTGAAGTTCGATAACTCACCACGTATCCATATATCTTGTAATAGATCATCTTCTTCAAATGTTCGCTTGATATATTTTGTTGCGTCGGAAACAGTTAGTATTTGTTCAGTTCCCATCGAAAAGCCCCTTTACGCCTTTGTGCGTTTTAGTGATTCGATTGTATTATGCATAAGCATTGTAATTGTCATTGGTCCTACTCCACCTGGTACTGGTGTAATATATGATGCCACTTCCTTCGCATCTTCAAATACAACATCCCCAACAAGCTTTCCTGTCTCTTCAAGGCGGTTTACACCTACATCAATAACAGCGGCGCCCTCTTTAATGTAGCTTCCGTCAATGAAGTTTGCTCTTCCAACAGCAACAACTAAAATATCTGCTTGCTTAGTAATATCCTTCATGTTTTTCGTACGTGAATGACAGTATGTTACTGTTGCATTTTCATTTAATAAAAGCTGTCCAACTGGCTTTCCAACAATATTACTTCGCCCAACTACAACAACATGCTTTCCTGCAATCTCAATTCCTTTCGATTTAATCATTTCAACGATACCAAAAGGAGTACAAGGAAGGAATGTCTCTTCACCAATCATCATTTTCCCGATATTACTAGGGTGAAATCCATCAACATCCTTATCAGGACTAATCTTTTCAATGACAGCCTGCTCTGTAATATGTTGTGGTAATGGTAATTGAACTAAAATACCATGAATGTTGTCGTCATTATTAAGCTTGTCTATCTCAGCTAATAATTCTGCCTCCGTTGTTGTTTCTGGCATTTCTTGAAGTACTGAATAAATTCCAATCTCTTGACATGCCTTTTCTTTTGCTTTCACATATGATCTTGACGCTGGGTCGTTTCCAACTAGAATTACTGCTAACCCTGGCTTTTTCCCCGTTTGAACTAGCTTTTCAACTTCTTGCTTCATTTCTAGTCTCTTTTGTGCTGCTAATTCTTTTCCACTAATAATTTCTGCTGCCATCTACTCTCTCTCCCTTACTTATTTTTCTATTTTATTTTTTATTTTTGAAAGAACCCCGTTAATAAACTTCCCTGACTCTTCTCCACCAAATGCCTTCCCTAACTCAATTGCCTCATTAAATGTTACATTTGGTGGGATATCTTCAATGTATTTCATTTCATGAATGGCTAAACGTAATACAGCTCGGTCCACATTTCCCATTCTTTCTAACGACCAATTCTCTAAGCTCTCGTTAATTAACGAATCAATTTCAGTTTGATGCTCTAATGTTCCAGTTACACTGGTCTCTAAAAATGGAGAGATTTTTTCCTCTTCCTCTATTGCATTCTCAATAGCTATTTTCCACTCTGCTTCTGTCACATCAATTTGAAATAGAGCTTGAACTGCCCTTAGTCTTGCTAGTCTTCTATTCATTCGTATATACTCCTTTGACTGCATCTAATCTAAATCTTCTGTATTCAAGAGGATGTCTGAAAGGAAAACGAACCTCTTTCAACTAATTTTACCTATCTTTACTATGTTTGATAATAGCACAAGAAACGACATGAATACAGGATTCTCTACAAAAAATTGATCGAAAAGCAGCCAAAGAATAAACCTTTGGCTGTACATTCATTAATCCATTATCTCCAGTTATTAAAGACATTAGACAAAATATAATGAGAAAAATCATAAAGACAATACTATACTATTAGGCGTCGACAGATTTAGAGGTAGGCTCATCATAAGAACCTACCTCGTCTTTCATATTATTGCTCTAGTTCTTCTTCTTGTGACTCTTGTGCTGATTCAAATTGCACTCCTACAATATGAACATTAACTGCTTGTAAATCAATCGCTGTCATTGTTTGTAGCGTTTGTTTAATATTGTTTTGAATCTGCTTTGCCACTTCTGGAATAGATACTCCGTAAATCATCACAACTGACACATCAACTGTGATCCCTTCTTCACCTAAATCAACCTTAACACCTTTACCATGATTTTTCTTCCCTAGACGCTCAACAACACCACTAGCAAAGTTTCCTCTCATGTTTGCAACACCCTCTACCTCTGATGCAGCAATTCCCGCAATTACTTCAATAACCTCAGGAGAAATTTCTACCTTCCCTAAATCACTTTTTTGTTCATCTAAATCAAGAATATGGTTTTCTGTCATCACAAGCACCTCCATATAAGATTAAAAAATAGTGTAATTGATAATCGTTACTCACATTACTTAAGTGACTTTGAATTATTTTTCAGTCAAATCATGTATTTCAAGGAATTTTGTATTAAATTCGCCTGAAACAAATGCTTCATGACTCAATAAACGTAGGTGGAATGGTATTGTTGTATCAATTCCTTCAATTTCAAATTCCATTAAAGCTCGCTTCATTCTTGCAATCGCTTCTTCCCGTGTAGCACCATATGTGATAAGCTTCGCAATCATCGAATCATAGAATGGTGAAATAACATACCCAGGGTAGACTGCTGAATCAACTCTGACTCCGAAACCACCTGGAGGTAAGTAATTCGTTATTTTCCCAGGTGATGGCATGAAATTTTTATCAGGATTTTCTGCATTAATACGACACTCGATAGACCAACCATTAAATGTAACTTCCTCTTGAGTAACTGAAAGCTTTTCTCCAGCCGCAACACGAATTTGTTCTTTGATTAAATCTATGCCTGTCACCATTTCCGTAACAGGATGCTCTACTTGGATACGAGTGTTCATTTCCATGAAGTAGAAATCACCTGTATTGTGGTCATAAATAAACTCAACTGTTCCTGCACCAGAATAATTAACGGCTTTAGCAGCTGCGACTGCTGCCATCCCCATCTCTTCTCGTTTCTTAGCATCTAACGCAGGAGATGGAGTTTCTTCTAGTAGCTTTTGTAATCGACGTTGAATACTACAGTCTCGTTCTCCTAAATGAATCACATTTCCATGATTATCAGCTAACACTTGGATTTCTACATGACGAAAATCTTCTATGTATTTTTCTAGGTAGACACCTGGATTCCCGAATGCAGTAGCAGCCTCTTGTTGTGTAATGTTAATACCTTTTACAAGCTCTTGCTCACTTCTCGCAACTCGAATTCCTTTTCCGCCACCACCAGCTGTTGCTTTGATAATAACAGGATACCCAATTTTATTAGCAATTTTCTTACCTTGCTCCACGTTTTCAATAATCCCATCGGACCCTGGAACAATTGGTACCCCTGCTTTATCCATTGTATCACGGGCTACATCTTTTGTTCCCATTTTATTAATCGCCTCAGGACTTGGGCCAACAAATGTCACATTACATGCTCCACAAATCTCTGCGAAATCCGCATTTTCAGCTAAAAATCCATAACCAGGATGAATTGCATTAACTTCAGTGAGTGTAGCGACGCTCATAATATTAGTCACATTTAAATAGCTTTTCCCAGAAGGAGTTGGCCCGATACAATACGCTTCATCTGCAATTCGAACATGAAGAGCATCTCTATCAGCCTCAGAAAAAACAGCTACTGTTTCTATCCCTAATTCACGACAAGCACGGATTATGCGAACTGCAATTTCTCCACGATTAGCAATAAGTAATTTTTTTATCATGATTTAACGCTCCCTATTCAGGTTGAACTAAAAATAGTGGTTGGCCGTATTCTACTAGTTGACCATTTTCTACTAATACTTCAACGATTGTTCCGTTAATTTCAGCTTCAATTTCATTCATTAATTTCATTGCTTCCACGATACAAACAACTGTATCTTCCTTCACCTTATCGCTTGCCTTTACATATAGGTCCGAGTCAGGAGACGGTGCAGCATAGAAAGTACCTACCATTGGTGATGTGATTTTATGTAAGTTATCTTGATTTACAGCTGGGGTTTCTTGTTTCGACATTGGAGCTTCTTTCACTTCCTCAAACTTTTGCTCAGGCTTAACAGGTACTTCGTTTTGAATCACACTTATCGGAGGGGCAGTTGTAGTTAACCCTGGTGTAGTTCTATTCTTTTTTATCGAAAGCTTAGTACCTTCTTGCTCAAATTTAAATTCATCAATACTAGAATTATCAATTAGTCTAATTATTTCACGTACATCTTGAATCTTCATTATATTCTCCACTCCTAACAATAATAGCTCCTAAATTCTAAGTTCTAAGTAAATTAACAATTTCCTTCTTAATTTCATGAAAAGTGATTTATTCCTCTTCATTCCCTTCACTAACCCGATAAAATTTCTCACACTATTGAATAATTTAGTATCAGGTCATAGGACATCTTATTATATCACAACCAGCTAGGAGAAAACCAAATGAAAATGAAAACGTATATAAACGGTTTTAAACTCAGGTTCGTATCCTAAATAGCATCATAAAAAAAGGACTAAACTCGATACCAAGTTTTATCACCTTCAATATTATAAGGTGATAAAACTTTCGAGCTAGTCCTTCGTATAATCTTATTCTTCGTTCTCTGTTACTTCTTCCTCTTCTTTAACAATCGCATCTAGCTTATACTGCCTGAAAACAGGAAACTCAGAAAGATTTTCAGGAATTTTACCATTTTCAAGTAAAATAATTTTTACAATGTTTTTATTTCGTGCCATATGGTATTTATCACCATATTCATTCTCTTGAGTGAATTTCTTTAGGCTTGTATAATCATCTTCTTGAATTGAAACTGTATATGTACTTCCACCTTCTGTTACAAATTCTTGCTCAAAACCAACTTCAAATTCAACAATTTGAATATTATCATTTTTCATATTACGTGTTTGTTCTAAAACGGCTTTCGCCCCTTCAGTTAAGTCATTCCATTCCATCATTAATCTCTCCCTTATTTCAATCTATCCTGACCATTAGGCATAACAATGTTGTATTATATCATGTCCATGTTACCATTGCATTATAATGTTAGGCTACAAACTAATTACGAATGACAAATTGCAAATTGTAAATTCCATGAATAAATACAACACAAGCTCGAATTTTTTTAACGTATTCCTTAAACCAAACGAACTTTACTAGCCAATTTTAAATTCCAATTGTTAATTCTAAATTAAAACAAGTAGGGGCAAAAACATAAATGTTTTTGCCCCTACTTGTTTTAGTTACCTGCTTGGAATTGAACAGCTACGTGTTTATGACCTAGTTGCTCCCCAGCCATTAATAGAATTTCATTTGCTTGCTCACGAGTAAGCTCGTCAGCTTTTACGATAATTTTTACTTGCTCCTCTTGTGTAATAACTAGCACATCATCATATCCCTTTGAACGGATTAACGTTTCTAGCATTTGTTCTTTTTGCTCTAATTGTAATAAGTTTTCTTTGCTTTCAAGAGCTGATGTTCTTATTTCTTCTGGTGCATCAGTAGAAGCAATAATGTTTGTGTACTCTTCTTGCATTCTTTCACGTGATTCTTGGCGATCTAGTCTAATTGAAGTAAATACTTCATCACTTGCGATACTTGAGATAACTCCAGCTTCATCTAACTCTTCTTCTAAGTTAATGTCCAACTCTTCTTCAATATTTACCGAAACTTGACCAGCTTCTTCAAAATTTAATTCTTCATTCACTGCTTCCTCTTCCTCAAGAAACGCCATTTGATCCCCTGTTTGCCCTGGAGCTGTAATGTAATAGACTGATAGTACAATGATTAAGCTTAACATCGTTAATAACCAAATTGTTTGTTTTTTCAAAACCATAATTTATTCCTCCTTAGTTTTTTTAGGCATTACTGATACACGATGAGCAGGTACATCGAGTGCACGACTTACTGCTTCAACGACCATAGACTTTACTTGGATGTTATCAACACCCTTAGCTACTACTAGCACACCTCGAATATTTGGTTTTTCTTTTTTTATTAAAATTGGCTCTTCTTTGTCACCATTTCGTACGATGACTAATTGCTCATCCCTTGAAAGGTCATCAACTTTTCGTTGACCTCCTTCTCGGTCTGTTTCCTCTGTTTGTTGCTTTTTCACATTTGAATTTCTTTCATACACTTTTTTTTCAGTTTCCGCTAAATTTATCATAACGGAGACATCAGAAACGCCAATGATTTGTTCAAGTGTTTCTTTTAGTTGATTTTCATAGCGAATCTCATAATCATTCATCGTACTAGGCTCTGATTGATTATTTTGACCAAAGGCTGGCTGGTCCTCTTCAGTAGAAGTTGCCTCACCGCGGAAAACAGGTTGACTCTCTTGTTCTGCGATGTCGTCCTTAAAGAAGTTTCCTAAAATCATTAGGGCAACACCTAAACACAAGATTAGCACTACATATGGTAATGAGAGCTTTTTCTTTTTTCCATCTACCTTATCGGATACTAGCTTCTTCAACCAATGACGGTCATTTTTTTCACCTGAGTCCATGTCTACTGCTCCCCTCCTTCCCATGCTAAAGAGATTTTATCTTTAGGAATTTGCCAACGCTCAGATAAGTGGTTGTGTAATGGCTTATCATCGAAGCTTTCTACTTTTCTTTCAAATTCTTTACTAGTATCAATAGAAACTACTTGAACTGCCTCGATTCCCTCATAATCAACTGGTACTTGGTCTTTCTTTGTAATGAGTACCCGTACTTCTTTGATTGCAACTTCAAACTCTACTGATGGGTCGGCAAACTCATCAAGGGAAATGGCAACTTCCTTCAGCTCTACATCAAATTGTTCAATCAACTCCTCTTCCACTTCTCTTTTCAATTGGACAGCCACCTGTTCTGAAATATATGCACGTTGTCCCATTTCTATATCTACTTTCTTTCTTTCAATTGAATTTTCTAAAGAATTATTTGTATTTTGTTCCACCTTTGAAACTTCTGCAAAGATATCATCCACATCTACTGAAAAAATAGAAAGTAGAGGATTTAGAATCATGACTAGTAACAGCAGGCCTACGACCATTTTGACGTACCTCTGCATACTAGAGTTGGGTAGGAGTAACTCCAGTATCGTCGCTAGTAATATAAAAAGAATGATATTCGTTAACCACTCTGTTATAAACGCCATGAAATCCCCCCTTCCCTATCTCATCATAATCGATATATTTCCTGAAGCTATGATAATTGTTAAAGCTAAAAAGAACATTAAACATACAGTCGCAAGTGCTGCGAAAATAAAAATAACTGATTTTCCAATTGTAGATAAGCAATCAATAATCGGACCACCACCTAATGGTTGAAGAACAGCTGCTGCAATATTAAATATTAGTGCCAAAGATAAAACCTTAATTGCAGGAAACGCACATAAGACAAGTAAAATTCCTAGTCCAGCAATCCCTACTGTATTTTTTAAAATAAGAGAAGCACTCATTACAGTATCAGCTGCATCTGTGAACATCCTTCCGATTACAGGGACAAAATTACCAGCAACAAACTTTGCCGTTCGAATTGTTATTCCATCAGCAACAGCAGAAGTTGCCCCTTGTACAGAAATGACCCCTAAGAAAATTGTTAGAAAGACACCAAGTGCCCCTATACTAATATTTCTTAGAAAGTTAGCTAGCTTGGTCACTTTGTAATGAGAGCTTAACGTGCTAACAATATTTAAAACTGCTGATAAAAAAAGTAAAGGTAGTACAAAATGCTGTATTAATAGTCCGCTTGTATTAACAAGAAAGACGATTAATGGGTGAAAGAGTGCTACTGAAGTTACACTACCCATAGAAGCCATTAACGCTAGTAAAAGAGGGATAAGAGCAAACATAAAATTTATCATTGTATTAATGGCATCTTGCGCATACGTGACAGCAACATGAAAACTATTTAATGCGATAATGATTAACACCATATAAATAATTGCATAAGCCACTTTACTAATCGTATGTTGTTCAAATGCATTTTGTAGTGACTGTAATACCATCGAGAACACAGTCAGCAAAATGAGCATCCCCAGAAGCTTCCCATTAACAAGGAGCTCATGAAGAAGAAATTTAACTAAACCACCAAACCACTCTTTAATAGAAAATTGTTTATCTCCACGAACAAATTCCATTAAAGAACCTTTTTGACTTTCAGGTAGAAAGCCACCATATTCATTGGCGATCATGTCCCAATAATCGCGGATTTCATCAATACCTAGCTGTTCAAGCTGGTTTTCAACAAACCCTTGATCAATTTCTTGTTCAGGACCTTCCGCTAATGTGACAGTCGGTAGAAACCAAATAAAAAAAAGTAGAAAGACAGCCGCGCGCAACATTTCACCTCCTATTATCAGACTCAATGCTTGTACACTACGGTGCTTGTACACTAACCCGGTAACAAGGAAACAACCATTTCAATAATTGCTGTTAGGATTGGAATTGCCATGACCATAATTAAGACTTTCCCTGCAAGCTCTATCTTTGAAGCAATAGCCGCTTGTCCAGCATCTTTTGCTATTTGAGCACCAAACTCAGCGATATACGCAATTCCAATGATTTTTAATATCGTTTGTAAATACACCATATTAATATTTGCATTTGTAGCAATACTCTCGAGCATCCCTATTACTTTAGCTATTTCTTCTATTAAAAAAAGAAAAATTAAAACACCAACAAAAACGGTTAACATAAAAGCAAATATAGGTTTTTGCTCTTTTACAACCAGGGCTAGGAAGGTGGTAATTAAGCCCAAGCCGACAATTTGAATAATCTCAATCAGAGACACCTCCCCTATTGAATCAAGAAAACCCCTTTAATTTTTTGAAATAAATCATCTACAATCGAGGCAACCATGTAGAGTACAACTACAAAACCAATTAATGTAACCCAATGAGCCCAATCTTCTTTACCCATCTGCTTTAAAACCGTATGAATCATCGCAACAACAATACCTATTCCAGCGATTTGGAAAATCGTATTTACATCATAGACCATCTCAATCCTCCTCTTAGGTCATAATTACAGCATTAGAATAACGATTAGTAACCCTGACAGAAACCCCAGTGATTTCAACATTTTTTCATATCGATTCTGTCGATCCCTTGCTTCCCCTTCCTCCCTTTCAAGGTGAGAAAGCGTCAGTTTGATTTGCTTTTGCTGGTGCGTCCTATCATGCTGTCCGAGGGTTGCACCAAACTGCTTCATCACTTCTAATTCAGCAGGACATAGTGCTGTAAGTGGCCACGTCTCATCCAAACTCTCTTGCCATGCCTTTGCGACACTATCTTCTTTATTGTGTAAATGAAAAGAGAACCTTTCAAAAAAATAAGCTACTGGCTTTGGCATTTGTTTCGCCAAATTTGTACTGGCCTCAGCTAACGGTGTCATCCCATACATGATTTCTGCTTCTAATGACTGTAAAGCCACTTTCAGTTGTCGTAATTGCCTTGGCCTGTCACTTAAACGTTTTGCAAATTCAAATCCTACCCATGTCGTCCCGATGATGATAATAAGAGCGCCAAGAAGCTTCAACTGCTCTTCACCACATCTTTCTGGATATGATTGCGTATTCTCCTTATTTTCCCAGCTGTTTCTCTTCTTGTTAATTCGATCGAACGTTGAAAGGCATTTGATGCAACAATAGGTTGAATCGTTGGTCTTTGTTCAATTTCCTCCATGTTGTGTCCGTGAGCAGTTGTAATAATTTTCACCCCTGCATTTATTGCTTCATTTATTGCTTCACCATCTTCTTTTCTTCCAATCTCGTCTACTATAATGACATCAGGACTCATTGAGCGTATGAGCATCATCATTCCTTCAGCTTTCGGACAACCATCTAGGACATCAACTCTATGTCCAAGTTGATGCTGAGGAATTCCTCTGACACTCGCTGCAATCTCAGATCGTTCATCGACAATACCGACCTTACTAGGTGCTATATTTAGAGAAGGTGCTCCGCAACTTATCAGCCTTGCTATATCTCGTAATAATGTCGTTTTTCCAGTTTGAGGTGGTCCGATAATTATCGTATTTAACCATCCTTGGTCATATATATATGGAATAATTTTTTCTGCGACACCGACCTTTTGATTTGCAATCCGAATATTATAGGAACTAATATCTCTCAATGCTTTAACTCGTCCATTTTCCACAACTACTTTTCCTGCTAGCCCTACTCGATGACCTCCACGAATAGTGATATATCCTTGTTTAAGCTCTTCTTCAAAAGCATATAAAGAGTATTGACTTAGTTGATTTAGTAAGTGAGAGGCATCTTCATTACTAACAATATACATTCTATTTGCAAGCTCTGGATAATAAGGTTTACCTGCAGCGATCACTTCTAAAGGGCGGTCGATACGAATTCGAACCTCCTCTAGATTCTTTTTTAAGGAAGCGGGCAATCCCACTAACAGGTTTTTTATTGGTACTGGACAAACTGCCAACACCTCATCCATATCTCATCCCTACCTTCTAAGAAAAACCGCTTTGCGGTCTTGTCGCTTTTTATACTTACTTACACCATATGCAAGCTTGACCCAATTTCATGATTACTTTATTTACGGATACCGATTAAAATGAGCAAAACACCTAGTCCAATTAGTAGAAGTTTACTAACAGAAATCTTTCCAGCAACCCCTAATAAACCAATGGCCATCGTACTTATTAAAACGAGAGGACCAACAATTGCGAGCACCGCATTTACAGCAATTGCCTTTTCAATGCTATTCAAACGCAACATAATTGCAGCTGCACTTAACTCAATAAGTCCTGAGGTTAGCCGTAATATAACCATACCAAGCACTGCTGTTTCTATTCCTACTAACCACGCTTTCACATACGTTCCCTCCACATATTAATCTACTTTGTACAACCTATGACAAGAGGGAGAAATTCAGAACAGAAAGGGGGACTTTAATTATTAGTTATAAGTTATTAGTTATATAATTTAGGGCTGTATTCATTGTAGTAACAATCAGCCATTGACGTTTTTTCATTCATAATCCATAACTCATAATTCATAATTAAAAAAGCCATTCACCCACTATATTGGTAAATGACTCTAACTAGATTATTGAACTCAGCTTAGTAAATCTTCTCGATTAGCGCAAAAAATCCATTACCCTATAGGATAATGGATTTTTCGAATTGGATAGATTATGCACGAGATACATAAGCTGAGCTTCTTGTATCAATAATTAATACATCGCCTTGGTTAATAAAGAAAGGAACTTGAACAGTTAGTCCAGTTTCTAAAGTAGCTGGCTTCGTACCGCCACTTGCAGTATCACCTTTAATACCAGGCTCAGTTTCCGTAACTTCAAGTTCAACTGTGTTAGGAACATCTACACCTAGAATTTCAGTTTGATACGTCATGATGTGGACGTCCATGTTCTCTTTTAAGAACTTTAATTCATACTCAATTTGATTTGCTGGAAGTTCAATTTGATCATATGTTTCGTTATCCATAAATGTATGAACATCGCCACTAGCATATAAATATTGCATACGACGGTTTTCGATATGAGCTTTTGCTACTTTTTCTCCACCGCGGAATGTTTTTTCTTGTATGTTACCATTACGAAGGTTACGAAGCTTTGAACGTACAAATGCTGCACCTTTACCTGGTTTAACATGTTGGAAATCTAGAACTTGCCATATTCCTCCATCAACTTCAATAGTTAATCCTGTTTTAAAATCATTTACAGAAATCATCTAATAAACTCCTCCATCTTTCATTTAGTCACATAGTTTACTATACCATAGGATGATAAAAAAGGCTCAAAAAGTAGAAATTACTCTCCTACTATAAGAAGCTCTTTTGTTGAAGAAGTGAAGGAACGATTACCATCTTCTGTGATTAATACATCATCCTCAATTCTTGTTCCACCTACACCTGAAATATAAATTCCTGGTTCAACAGTAACAACCATACCTGGCTTTAACACCGTATCTGATTTTGTTGATAATGAAGGTCCTTCATGAACTTCCATGCCAAGACCATGACCTGTTGAATGTCCAAAATATTCGCCATAGCCCTCATCTGTTATGTAGTCTCTCGTTAATGCATCTGCCTCTTTACCAGACATACCAGGTTTTATACCATCCATACCACGAAGCTGTGCTTCTAGTACTGTATTGTAAATTTTTCGTAACTCATCACTTGGTTCACCGATCGCAACAGTACGAGTAATGTCTGAACAATAACCTTTATAATATGCTCCGAAATCAAATGTTACTAATTCACCTTTTTTAATGACCTTATCACTAGCTACCCCATGTGGAAGTGCTGAACGAAGTCCAGATGCAACAATGATATCAAAAGAAGATGAAATGGCTCCTTGTTTTCTCATAAAGAACTCTAGTTCAGTTGATACATCAATCTCTTTCATCCCTGGCTTTATGTAATTTATAATATGAGAAAAAGCTGCATCCGCAATATCAGCCGCAGCCTGAATGATTTCAATTTCAGCTTGATTTTTAATCATTCTTAATTGCTCAACTAACCCTGATATCGGAACTAGTGATGTGTTCACATTCTTCTTATAAATATCATACGATTGATAAGTCATATGGTCCTGTTCAAAACCTAATGATTTAATGCCCATGCTTTCTACTTGCTTCGCTACTTCTTCAAAAATAGGAGTTGTATGTTGTACAATTTCATAATCTACTGCTTGCTCATTTGCTTGGTCAACATACCGAAAATCTGTGATGAATTTTGCCTCTTTCTCCGAAATTAACACAACTCCTGCAGTTCCTGTAAAGTTCGTCATATATCTACGGTTGTATGGGCTTGTAATAAGCATTCCATCAATATTCCGTTCGTTAAATTGTCCTCTAAGCTTTTCTATGCGTGTCAATTGTTTTCCCCCTCTAATAAAGCTAAAACAGCTAATTTATATCCCTTCAATCCCATTCCAACAATTTGCCCCGCAGTTACTGGAGCTGTAACAGATGTATGTCGGAACTCTTCTCTTGCATGTACATTTGAAATATGTACTTCAATGACGGGAATTTCAATACTTGCTATTGCATCGCGTATTGCATAACTATAATGTGTGAATGCACCAGGGTTGATAATAATCCCCGTAGCATAGTCCCCTGCTTCATGAATCCAGTCAATTATTTGACCTTCGTGATTTGATTGCTTACACTCCAATTCACATTGATTCTTTATTCCAAACTCTATCACTATTTTTTCAAGGTCAGCTAATGTTTCATATCCGTAAACTGCTGGCTCACGTAACCCCAATCTGTTTAAGTTTGGACCGTTAATAACAAGAATTTTCTTCATTACTCCGCTTCCCCTCAACCAACGTATTTAAACAAATCAGCATCTACACACGTAGAAAGATTTTCCTTCGTATTCTAACATAGCTCTTGTTTTTTGAATAGGTTTACGCTCTTGTATGCATTTCTTTGTATTCATACGAAATTGAATAGCCAATAAAGACACCATACAGGATGTAAAGACATATAGATGTAAGGATAGTATTTAAATCTAAATTTGCGACTGATTTTAACCCAGGGAAGATTGGATTAAGCAAGTAAAATACAATTAACCATAGTACGACACCATATCCGAGACCTGCCCAAATAGAATAGACCTTTTCTAAAATTAACTTATATAAAAAGGCAACCAAAATTGAAAGTAGTGAAATAATGAATATACCTACTAACTGGCCCATATAGCCATCCTTCCAATTTCCTAACGCCCAAGGCATTAGTACTAATGCAGGACCTACTCTCATAAAATTAAGAAAAAAGGCTAAATAACCGATCATACTCCAAATCAGTCCACCAAATAAGCCAATGACCGCCACTTTACCATTGTACGACATCGTTTCTTCCCTCTTATTTTGTTGTAATTGCTCTTGATTTTCCACTATTATCACCTCATGCGCTAGTATGTCCATGAATACATCCAACTATAGATTTTTTTGGAATCTATCTTTTTGCATACTTATTAATGAATACATGTGTAAAATTTTAATTTAAAGGGAAAAGTAGACAACATAAGGATTTAAATGGAGGATTTTTATTAATTCATGTAGAATAGATTTAAAGTATTACAGTACGTAAGTTTTACTAAAATAATATTTAAAAATTACACTTATGTTGTTTCGAATTTTATTGGAGGTGAGCACTATGTCTCGACAATTCTTTCATCCGCTTGTCATGGTTATTATTGGCCTTGCAGTACTTGGATTTGTTTACAGATTGGTCACAAATCCCCTTGGTCTATTCACCCAAATTATACTGTATGCCGCTATCGCCTTTGGTATTTTTCTCCTCTATAAACACTTTATATCTAAGAGGATGGGGATGCAAAGTACTTCTCACCGTCCAAACACAAACAAAACTAAACCTAGTAACGTTGTTCCACATAAACGTAAAACAAATGACAAAAAAGCTTCTGTACGCCCATTAAAACGAAGACCAGATCATAACCTAACGGTAATTGAAGGTAAAAAAAGCAAGAAAAAGAATCGAGCGCTCTTTTAAAATTGCTCGATTCTTTTTCTTTTAGATGGTATCTTTAAGGATAAAAAATTCTAACAATAAATTTCTAAATATTTTGCACTGTCAACGATCGTGTTAACATATTTTTATCACATATTAGGACAAGTCTTTTATTATCAAAGAAAGGAGAATGTAACTTGTTAGCATTTATACTATTTTCTACAACTTCCATAATTGATTTATTTATCTATTTAAGTGATGTATTTTCATCTTCTTATTTTTATTTTCTAGCCATCCCTTTTTTATTTTGGACAGTTGACAAACATGCTGGATTTCGATTACTTTATTTATTTATGTTTTCTGTTTATCTAAACAATATTTTGAAGGATATTTTTAAAGTAGATAGGCCAGATACATCGATAGACGGTTATTCAATGCCAAGTGGACACGCACAAGCCACTACTGTTTTTTGGGGGTTTTTAATTCCTTTCCTCTCGAAAAAGTTTTTTACATTCGTAGCGATTTCGGTTATTGCACTTATCTCTTTCTCTCGAGTTTATACAAACGCACATTGGACACTTGATATTGTAGTTGGTATTTCAATCGGTATTTTCCTAGTTTATGCCTCTTATAGAGCACTTGATTGGATAGGCGCTATGCCGGATATATATAAACTTGTGTTAGCGATTATATTACCTATTGCATTATGGTTACTCTCACCTGAAGATAGCTATTATGCAGGTTTACTATTAGGTGGAGGAGTAGGATATTTCTTTGAAATACTAAAGTGTCGCATGATCCTTCCAACAAGTTATCTTCGAAGAGGAGCAGCCTTTTTAATAGGGATTATCGGCTTAGTCATGATTGAAAGAATAGGAACTATCTTGTCAGGCAACCTTTTTATTGAATTATTATTCAGCACCTTATTAGGATTATGGATTACACTTATTGCCCCTCTACTATTTGTTAAAATCCGTTTATATAATAGTGAATTGAACAATATCAAAAATTAAATCAATATCGCCATTTCTTTAAAAAAGCTCTTGTATGCTCTCTTCCGATGGCTATAAGAGCTTCTTTTTCTTTATCATTCAAAAGAAAGTTAGTTGCCTTTACTTCATCAAAAGGAATAAATACGATATTCGCCGCATGGTGTTTAGAAATATAACGAACATCGTGAGCTTTTCTCATTGTTTCAAATAACGAATGAAACATATCAAATGCATTAGTGATTTTATTAGCTGGAATTTCATCTAATTCTGGTGTTAATCGAAATCCAATGACAGGGCGTTTTAATTTCATCTTTTCATCTTCCATAAAAACCCACATAGGGAAGTTACTTAAGACACCACCATCTACTATAATCGACTTATCCTTCATCGTATTGTACAACTTTACAGGTTGAAAAAAATACGGGATCGAACAACTCATTCTAATAGCTCTAGCAACAGAAAACTTTTCTGGAATCATACCGTACTCTTTTAAATCATCAGGCAGTACCAATATTCGACCTCGAGTAAGATCTGAAGCAATAATTTTTAAAGACCCTTTTGGAAGATCCTCAAATGTCCTTATCCCTTTCTGCCTTAAAATTTCTTCGAGCCACTCCTCTAATTTATCCCCTTTGTAAAGACCTAGACGATAATACACCCCAATCCACTGAATAAAACGGAATGGTAAAAGTTTATTAGTTTTATCCATAAAAGTAGATAAATCTAAAGGCTCTAATACGTCTCTAAGCTCCTTACTTGTAAACCCCGCCTTAATTAACGCCGCTATAATTGCTCCTGCACTTGTACCAGCCAATCTTTCAAATGTATATCCTTGGCTTTCCATTTCCTCTAGTACGCCAATAAAAGTAAACGCACGAACGCCTCCCCCAGCAAATACTCCATCAACTTTCATCTCACACCCCTCCCTCTTTATAGTAACTTATGCCATTTACCTACAAGAGTGATGTATGTTAAAATTTTTATCGTTTTTTTACAGAACAAAACCGCAAAAGCGGTATTTGTTTGATGCAATGTGCGGAGCCACTACCTGTTTTAAAGTATACTGACAAGTGGGTTTCTTGACGCTATACACGTAGTGCGCGGAGCCATTGCCATTCTTTAAATAAGCTTTCACTTATCCACTGCTTAAGTATTTTTCAATTTCCTAAACCATAAAAAAAACAACCATAAACATAGTTATGATTGCTCTTGTTCCACTTCGTTTTTTCGTTGTACTTCTCGTAATGAACTAATTCTTCCTTCGTCTTCCTGGAAAAACTGAACTAAATCCCCGATACGATCGATAGCATCCCAACTTAAGTGATGTTCGATCCCTTCTACATCTTGAAATATATTAACCTCTTCTACACCAATTATTCTCATGAAGTCTTCAAGTAACTCATGTCTATATACAAGACGCTTTCCAACCTTTTTACCTTTAGGTGTTAATACCAATCCACGATACTTCTCATAAATTAAATACTCACTTTTATCTAATTTCTGTACCATTTTAGTTACTGATGATGGGTGAACCTCCAATGCCTCTGCAATATCAGAAACCCGTGCATATCCTTTATCTTCTATTAATTGATATATTCTCTCTAAATAATCTTCCATACTAGGTGTTGGCATGGGTCCCCTCCAATTTTTTCACCGCAGTCTTTAGTCTGTTAAAATAAATAACAAAACTGTATCAATCTAATTGTACTATATTCGACCTTCAACGACAACGTTAAATATAGTAAGCTTGGGCTGTTTTTCTTTAATAAAGAGTCACTTAAAAAGGACATGATAGCTACGTATGTAACTGTCATGTCCTACTTTTCTTATGTGAAATATTCAATTTTTCCATTTGGAAAAAAGTGATTAATATATCCGATAATTGTATCCTTTAATTCATCTGCTTCTTCATTTTTATAAACATACTTCCCTCTTCCATATCTACCCCATTTGTATTTTCTTTCATCTTCATTCATTTCAAGCTTTGATTTTGGGTATCTCTTTTCTATCGTTCTTTTGGCTGTTTTCGTAAATCGATGCTGAATTAATTCAAATGTTAAATCCTTCGTCGCATAATCAGGAAGTGTAGCAGCTAACTTTTCAAAGAGCTCTTTATAACCCTCTTCCCACCCTTCATGACGATAAAGAGGGGCTAGAATAAAACCTAATGGATAATTTGCTTTAGCTACTTTTCCCGCAGCTTCAATTCTTTGCTCGAAGGATGATGTACCTGGTTCAAAGTTCTTAATCACATAATTGGAATTCAAGCTAAAGCGAAACCTCGTATTTCCGTTATGCTTCGCGTCTAAAAGATGATCAACATGATGAAATTTAGTGACAAATCTAAGCCTCCCTAAATTTGTTGAACCAATAAATTCAATTGTCTTTTTCAATGAATGTGTTAAATGGTCGATCCCTACAATATCTGATGTACATGCTGCTTCAAAGCGCGTTATTTCTGGCTCTCTTTCGTTAATGTACTTTTGTGCCACCTCAAATATATCCTCTAAGTTTACATAAGTACGTATATATGGCTTATCTCCCATTGTTGTTTGTAAATAACAATAATGACAATGTCCCATACAACCAGTAGCTAAAGGGATGGCATACTCAGCTGATGGTTTAGAAGTATCAAATTTTAATGTTTTTCGCACCCCTACTACTAGTGTTGATTTTGCGTTTCGATATTTTTGATTTTCTGTATCACCAGGTATATTTCGAACTTGATTATGTGATGTTGTTTCTCTAATTTCTATTCCCATGTTTTCAAACTTTTCTTTTAGTACTTTTCCTAAAGGGTAATCTAATGCTCTCGGTTCAATATACACGAGCTGCGGTACAAAAGGTTCCATCAAGATCTCATCCTTTACTTTTACTATTCTACTTTATGCTTTACAAAAAGAAATAGCAAAAATCAGTAAGTTGATGGAAACCTTTATTAACCAAAAAAAGGATGAAGAAAGGTACTACCCTTTCCTCATCCTATACATAATGCACTCTATATTATAGACCGCACTTCAATTGTGCGCCACAGCTTGTACACGTATTACATCCACCTAAGTCTTCAACTGTACCCTCACGACAAACAGGACACGTATCTCCAACTTCAGAACCAATCGTAACATTCGTTGAACGTAATGCATTTATCGTATCAACAAGAACAACTTTGCTCTTTTCCTTAGGTGCAGTCTCTTCATCAAATTTATTTTCTTCCGCTTTGAGTGATAGAACCTGTGCGTCACGACTACCATCGACATACACCGTTCCGCCTTTTGCACCCCCACGGTATAAACGCTCATATACTCCCTGTACTTGCTCAACAGTATAACCACGAGGAGCATTTACTGTTTTTGATAATGAACTATCAACCCAACGCTGAATAATACACTGAACATCTGCATGAGCTTCTGGTGGTAATTCCATTGTAGAAATAAACCAATCAGGTAAATTATTTTCATCTGCATCTGGATGCTTATCCAAGTATTCTTGAACAATTTCCGCTTTTACTTCAATAAATTTACCAAGACGACCACTTCTGAAATAAGAAAATGAGAAGTATGGCTCAAGCCCAGTACTTACACCGACCATTGTTCCTGTACTTCCTGTAGGAGCAACAGTTAATAAATGAGAGTTACGAATTCCATGCTCTAGGATTCCTTGACGGATATCCTCTGGCATTTTTCTCATATATCCTGTGTTAATAAAGGCTTGTCTTAATTCCTTTGTTTTTTCTTCTGTTTCACCTATTAAGAATGGGAAGCTTCCCTTTTCTTTTGCTAATTCAATACTTGTACGATAAGCAGTTGTTGCTATTGTTTCAAATACATCATCAACAAGCTTGTTTCCTTCTTCAGAGCCGTATTTGGTTTCACAATAAATCAGTAGGTCATGTAAGCCCATAACTCCTAACCCTACTCGACGCTCACCTTTGGCTTGCTTTGTATTTTGCTCTAAGAAGTAAGGTGTTGCGTCGATAACATTATCTTGCATACGAACGCCAACTTCAACCGTTTGCTTAAGCTTATCGTAGTTAACTGTTTGGTTCTCTTTATCTGCCATCTCAGCTAAATTAATAGCTGCAAGGTTACAAACTGAAAATGGTGCAAGGGGTTGTTCACCACACGGATTTGTCGCTACTACCTTCTGACCATACGCCTTCGCATTAGTCATTTCATTTGCATTATCAATAAAGAAGATCCCTGGTTCAGCGGAATACGTAGCGCAAATATTGATTAAGTTCCAAAGTTCTTTCGCTTTAATTGTACGGTATGTTCTAACTTTAAAACCTCGAGATTCCCATTCACGTACATCTCCACATTTATACCATTCTGCATTATATACTGCCATCTCTTCTACAGAGTAGTTTTCAACATCCGGGAAACGTAATGAATATTCTTCATCTTTTTCAACAGCATCCATAAATTCTTTCGTTAAACATACAGAAATGTTTGCACCAGTTAAAAATTCCGGATTGTTGACACTATAATTACCACCTGTGATTAACTTTTCTTCCGCCTCACTAATAGCTTTATCCTCAAACCCGCCTTGTCCTGGGACATTCTTGAAATTCACTATCCCTTGATACATTGCTGATTCAACATCATTTAACGGAGTAAATTTAAGCTTTTCCTTTACTAAGCTCTTAATTTGGTCATCATTCGTCTGTTCCAATAAGAAGCGTAGTATTTTTGGATTTTGCATTTTTGAAATAATGAATTCAAGAATATCAGGGTGGCTATCGACTAGCATGATCATTTGTGCACCACGTCTTGATCCACCCTGCTCTACTAAGTGAGTAAGCTTGGCGATATCATCTAACCATGAAACAGAACCAGATGATTTTCCATTGACTCCACGTGCAAGTGTGTTTCTCGGTCTAAGTGTTGAACCGTTCGTTCCGACACCCCCACCGCGGCTCATGATTTCCATTACTTGTTTACGATGTTCTGAAATACCTTCTCTTGAATCCTTCACATATGGCATTACGTAACAGTTAAAGTAGGTTACATCTGTTTCAGCGCCCGCTCCATAAAGGACTCGTCCAGCTGGAATAAAGTTCATATTTACTAGTTCATGATAATACTTTTCAAATGACGTTTGTCTTACTTCTTCGTCCACTTCAACCGAAGCTAGTCCTGTAGCATTTCTTTTGGCAATTTGCTCATAGAATAACTCTAAAGGCTTTTCGATTGTATCTAATGAACGACTAACTACTCCAGTCTTCATCTCTTCTGGGTCTTCAAGTACATGTTGGAACTCTTCATCTACTAAAACTTTTGCTTTGTTCAAATTCCAATCTATGTCTAATACAAACCCATATCCTCTTGCTGGAAACTTCGGGTCATCCTTTACTGTAAGAACAACGAAATCCCCTTCTTTTAACGTTTTCTTTTCTGTATCTTTAAATGTGTAGCGGTCAAGCATAACGAGCCTTGATACACCCTTTTTTGTTATGTTCATATCTGATGAAATTGGATGAACCTGAGGGAACTGCTTAATATCTTCATTAAGACTCTCCACATTTACCTTCATCACTTTCGACATCATCATTGTCATAGTTTCTCCTCCTTGAATGGAATAAACATTTATTTTACCTATTTCTTGTTGTCTAGTCACCAAGTTATTCTTTATATGTCCTATCCTGTTAGTTTATGTATTTGCTTGACCAAGCGTAACATAAAGAAAAGGTAAGATCAATATATTGTATTCAATATTCTATCTTACATACTATATATTGTGAAATATAGACCATTCAGTTAATTTGTCAACTATAAAAGAGCTCATTATTTGAAGAAAAAACGAGATATGCATGCAAAGATATCACCTCATTGCAGAAATTGAACGATTTTCTTTGTTGCAAAATCTTTAAAGCACTTGAACCCCTGTCCAATAAAGGTTTCAATTCTACGAGAATTTTTTAAAAATTTTTTTTTTAACAAGAACATTAAAAAGAAAACATTTGGACAAATCTAAATTGATATGTGAAGATAGAATCATCAATATATTGGGGGGATATAATGGGCTACGTACTATACCAGGATGAACTAATAAAAAAAGAAGATGCTAAAATCGATTTTGATGATAGAGGCTACTATTTTGGAGATGGCATCTATGAAGTAATGAGAATTTATGAAGGAATCCCCTTTGCTTTAGATGAGCACTTAGAACGCTTTTTTACTAGTGCTAAGAAACTAGATATAGATGCTACTTATACAAAGGAAGGTCTCATTACATTAATAAAAAAATTAATTGATAAAAATAAACTTATCAATGGAATTGTCTATCTACAAATGACAAGGAATATAAGTCCTAGAACTCATCTATATGAACGAAATCGGCATCCAGTTCTTACAGGATTTACTTCATCCATCGAAGGAATGAGTAAGCCTTCTTCTCCAATTGATGTTTGGATGACACCTGATATCCGCTGGCTTCGATGTGATATAAAAACAATAAATTTACTTGGGAATGTGCTGGCAAAAAGGTTAGCTGCTGATCATAATTGTACAGAAGCTTTACAACATAGAGACGGAACTGTAACCGAGGGCTCTTCTTCAAACTTGTTTATCGTAAAAGATAATAGAATCTATACACATCCAGCTACAAATTTAATTTTGAATGGAATTACAAGACAAATCGTCATTACACTAGCAAAACAATTAGATATCCCTGTTGTTGAGGAACCATTTACATTAGCTGAGTTGAGAGAAGCAGATGAAGTTTTTGCTACAAGCACAAGTCTAGAAGTGACTTCAATTAAAAAAATAATGGGAGATATAGAAGCCAATTTTCACCATGGTGAAATCACAAAAAAGCTAGAAGTAGCCTATACTGAACGTGTTGAAATAGAAATAAGAAAATAAGCTGTGTCAAGGCACAGCTTATTTTCTATAGTTCCACTCCTCGTTTGCATAACGTTCTTTTTCTATTAATCTAACGTGCTCCTCTTCTTCAACAGTTAACGTATACGGTTCAAGCTCGATATTTAGACCTTTTTCAAAACCTTTTTTAAAAGCTAACTTCGCTTCCTCAAGAGATAAAGGTATTTCTCTAAGTGCATTAATAGCTACTGCTTTATTTTTGAAATTACGCTGCATTCTTTCTCTTAACTTTTCGCTAGAGTAATTAAATAAATCAAAGAGCTTGTCCTCGTCTAGATCTAATATAATCGAACCATGCTGTAAGATTACGCCTTTCTGGCGCGTTTGAGCGCTACCAGCTACTTTTCTACCCTCAACAACTAACTCATACCATGATGGAGCATCAAAACAAACGGCAGAGCGAGGATTTTTTAATGCATCCTTCTCTTCCTTTGACTTTGGAACAGCAAAGTAAGCATCTAATCCAACATCTAGAAACCCCTCAAGTATTCCTTGTGAAATAATTCGGTATGCTTCTGTCACACTACTTGGCATATTAGGATGCTCTTCTGAAACAATGACACTGTACGTTAATTCCTTATCATGTAGCACCCCTCTTCCACCTGTAGGCCTACGTACAAAACCAAGACCATATGAACGAACCGCTTCCATATTGATTTCTTTTTCTACCTTTTGAAAATATCCAATTGATAACGTAGCAGGATTCCATCCATAAAACCGAATCGTAGGTGGAATCTTACCTTGACTATGCCAGTCAAGTAATGCTTCATCTAAAGCCATATTATAAGAAGGAGAACAATCTCCAGAATCAATGTAACGCCAAATTTCTTTCATTACTTCAACCTCATTTCTTTCTATTGAAAAGGAGTTGTAGAATATAATAAACAGGATTTCTATTAGGAACTACAATCATTTAGCCTTTTCTACTATCATTTTGTATAATTTGATTATCTTATTGAATAATATCGTTAGAAAGTATTCTGGTCAATTATCGTTGCTTCTTCGCTATTCAATGATTATAATTTAATATAGTGTATGACATGATTGTAGTAGATAAAGGAGTGTTTGTAGGTTCATGGAATTTATTTTATGGGGTATTCTTTTAGGTTTTATTATCTATCTTATTGCTAAACGATTTATAACTCCAAAGTATTTAAAGGAGTTAAATCAAGAAGAGTTCAAAGCTGGCTATCGAAAAGCACAATTAATAGATGTGAGAGAGCCACGAGAATTTGAAGGTGGACATATTTTAGGAGCACGAAATATTCCGATGTCTCAAATGCGTCAACGTATGAACGAAGTAAGAAACGACCAACCTGTCTATTTGTACTGCCAATCTGGTTCTCGTAGTAAGCAAGCAGCTTCTTACTTAAAGAAAAAGCGTGGTTGTGAAGACTTAAATCACCTTAAAGGCGGATTCAGAAAATGGGATGGTAAGATTAAGAAAAAATAATATGCTATATACAAATAAGAGGGGGTCCAAGTGGACACCCTCTTATTTGGTTTGTTTATTTACTATAACGTAAGATCGGTTTACGAGCAGCAGTCGTTTCATCTAGACGACCAATTACCGTGTGATGAGGCGCTTCTTGAACAACCTCTGGATTCTCTTCTGTTTCTTTTGCAATTTGAATCATTGCATCAATAAATTCATCCAGTGTTTCCTTTGATTCTGTTTCTGTTGGCTCAATCATCATACATTCCTCAACATTTAATGGAAAGTAAATTGTTGGTGGATGATAGCCAAAGTCTAGTAAACGTTTAGCAATATCTAACGTACGAACTCCAAGTAATTTTTGACGTTTACCTGATAATACAAACTCATGCTTACAATGTTGCTTGTAAGGTAAGTCAAAGTGTGGTTCTAATCTTCTCATCATATAGTTTGCATTTAAGACAGCATATTCAGAAACTTTTTTTAATCCTTCCGCTCCCATAGTACGAATATACGTAAATGCACGAACATTGATTCCGAAGTTTCCGTAGTACGGCTTCACTCGACCGATTGATTGTGGACGATCATAGTCAAATCCATAATGGTCACCTTTTTTTACTACTAATGGCTTCGGTAAATAAGGAATTAAATCCTTTTTCACCCCAACAGGTCCTGAGCCTGGACCTCCACCACCATGTGGACCAGTGAATGTTTTGTGTAAGTTTAAGTGAACTACATCAAACCCCATATCCCCAGGTCTTGCAATCCCCAAAATTGCATTAGAGTTTGCACCATCATAATAAAGCTTTCCTCCAGATTCATGGACAACCTTCGCCATTTCAACAATATATTCCTCAAATAAACCTAATGTATTAGGGTTTGTTAACATGAGTGCAGCTACATCATCAGAAACTACCTCTTTTAAATGCTCTAGATCAACCATTCCATTTTCATCAGTACGTACTGTTACTGACTCAAATCCAGCAACCGTCGCACTTGCAGGATTTGTTCCGTGTGCTGAGTCAGGAACGATGACCTTCGTACGATGGAAGTCACCGTTTGCTTCATGGTAAGCGCGGATTAGCATTAATCCAGTCCACTCTCCATGAGCCCCTGCTGCTGGTTGAAGTGTTACTTCATCCATACCTGTAATTTCAGCTAAATCTTGCTGTAATTCGTACATTAATTGAAGTGCACCTTGAACTTGGTTTTCTTCTTGATATGGATGGATGCTTGAAAATCCAGGATATCGAACAACATCTTCATTTATTTTCGGATTATACTTCATCGTACAAGAACCTAATGGATAAAATCCAGAATCAACCCCATGATTTCTACGTGATAAAGCAGTATAGTGACGCATAATATCAAGCTCTGATACTTCTGGTAGCTCAGGCTCATTTTCACGTAAAAATTCAGCTGGAATTAATTCTTCAATTTTTTCTTCTGCAATATCTAACACAGGTAAGCTATGGCCAACACGACCTGGTTTACTAATCTCGAATACAAGTGCTTGATCCTTCTCTAGCATACGATCGCCCCCAACTCATTTACAAATGTGTCAATCTCTTCTTTTGTACGCACTTCAGTTACTGCAATCAGCATATGACCTTGTAATTCAGAGTAATCCCTACCTAAGTCATAACCACCAATAAATCCTTTTTGTAGAAGCTCGTCATTTACTTTTGAAACAGGTTTTCCGACATTCACGACAAATTCATTAAATGTAGGGTTAGCATAAACTACTGACAATCCCTTTTCTTTTAATGCTTTTTTTGCATATGCTGCCTTCTGAACATTTTGTGTTGCCATTTCTTTGACACCTTTTTTCCCGATTGCCGTCATTGCAACTGAAGCTGCTAATGCATTTAACGCTTGATTAGAACAAATATTGGATGTTGCCTTTTCACGACGAATATGTTGTTCACGCGCTTGAAGTGTAAGGACGAATCCACGTTGACCATTTTCATCTGTCGTTTGTCCTACTAAACGACCTGGTATTTTACGCATTAATTTTGTTGTAGTAGCAAAATAGCCACAATGAGGTCCACCGAATTGTGGAGCAATACCAAATGGCTGTGCATCCCCTACAACGATATCTGCACCAAATTCACCAGGTGGCTTTAATAACCCTAATGATACCGGGTTACTAGAAACGATAAACATTGATTTTTCAGAATGAGTTAACTTTTCAATTTCAGCTAGATTCTCGATTGAACCGAAAAAGTTTGGATATTGCACAATTACACAAGCTGTGTCTTTATCAAATTCGTTCTTCAATGCATCAATATCTGTAACTCCGTCGGCCGTATCAATTTCCACAACCGTTAAGTTTTGTCCCTTAGCATTTGTTTTTAATACGTCACGTGCTTCGGGATGAACTGCTTTTGATACAAGAATTTTCTTTTTTTTCGTTTGACCACAGCTCATCATTGCTGATTCTGCTAGTGCTGTCGGGCCGTCATACATACTAGAATTGGCAATATCCATTCCTGTTAGTTCACAAATCATTGTTTGATATTCAAAAATGGCTTGAAGCTCCCCTTGAGAAATCTCAGGTTGGTAAGGAGTATATGCTGTATAAAACTCTGAACGAGAAATAACATGATCAACAATTGATGGAATATAGTGTTCATATACTCCAGCACCTAAAAATGAAACCGCCTTTTGTAAATCTACGTTCTTGCTAGCTAACTCTTGAAAATATTTAATTAATTCAGGCTCTTTTAAAGCATCACTAATATTTAGTTGTCCTTTAAAGCGAATACTTTCCGGAATATCTGCAAATAACTCTTCAATTGATTGAACCCCTATTGCTTCTAGCATTTCTATTTGATCTTGCTCTGTCATAGGTAAGTAACGATGAGTCATCAATAAATCCCCCTTGAATATGTTTTTTTCAATTCCCTTACTTTGCTCTTGAATAGAAAGGCGTCTTAACTACTTTTGCTTTTAGGCGTTTTTTACGAACCTGTACCTCAACCTCTGTACCAACTTCTGTATAGTCAATATCTAGTAACGCAAGACCTACATTTTTCTTTAATGTTGGTGATTGAGTCCCTGTCGTTACTTCTCCTATTTTTTTCTCACCACTGTACACCTCATAATGAGTACGTGGGATCCCTTTATCTATCATTTCAATTCCAACTAGCTTTCTTTGTAAACCCTCTTCTTTTTGACGTTTAAGGGCTTCTTTTCCAATGAAGTCAGCCTCCTTATCAACCTTAACAGCAAAGCCAATACCTGCTTCTAATGGTGTAATGTCTTTTGTAAGTTCCTGACCATACAAAGGTAATCTAGCTTCAAAACGAAGAGTATCACGAGCACCTAAACCACAAGGTACAACTTCCTCATCCTTCATTATAGCTTGCCATAAATTTGATGCCTCATCTTCATTACAATAGATTTCAAATCCATCTTCCCCTGTATATCCTGTCCTAGACACTAGAGAACTTACCCCAGCAATAACTACTTCACTTTTAAATTTAAAAAACTTGATTTCACTTAAATCTGTCTCAGTTAGACGTTGTAATACTTCCTCTGCCAATGGACCTTGAATTGCTAATTGAGCAATTTCTTCAGAACTATTTTTCACTGTTACACTGCCTGTTATATGTGACTCAAGCCACTCAATATCTTTTTCTATATTTGATGCATTAATTACTAGTAAATAATCTTCGTCCGCTCGTTTGTAAACAAGTAAATCGTCTACAGTTCCACCATCCTCATAGCACATAGCTGTGTATTGAGCTTGACCATCCTTCAATTTAGAAACATCGTTTGTAAGCATTCTTTGTAAAAATGAAAGGGCACCTGGACCTGTTACATCTACTTCACCCATATGAGAAACATCAAACAAACCTACTTTTGTACGTACTGCTTCATGCTCTTCTTTAATGCTTGAAAATTGCACTGGAAGATCCCATCCACCAAAGTCAATTGTTTTACCACCATGTTCCTTATAAAGGTCAAATAAAGGTGTTCTTTTTAAATCTGACAAATAAATCGCTCCTAACTTTTAAGTAAAATAGTTTAATGAATTTTTACACAAGTTACTATTTTTTTCAAAAGACTATATTTTATAGATTAATTTCAGCTAATTTTGATTAATCTATATAAAAAAAGACAGAGAAGTACATACTAAATAAAAGCATGTTCTTCTCTGTCCTGATACCAGAAAGTTTCTTCTTTATTGATTCAATAAAGAATGTCTTCGTGGGTGGTTCTAGTAAACGTAATACTAAAACTCTCTCCAGAGGTGCGTCGAGCAAGAGTCTTTTTTGCCTGAGAGATTCGCTTATCGCTTGCTCCTTCGGCGCCACAATCACGAACATTGTAGTCTCTCCCCTTGCTTTCATTCGCTTATTTACTATTTTTTAATAGTTTTCTCACGTTTGAGTATACTATTTATATTAATATCCTACCAATTGATTAGAATAAAGGCAACATTAATTTTTTCAGGAAAGGATGATTAGCCATGAAAATAGAAATAAATTTTTCTAAATCGTGGCAAGACGAATTTTTAAAAAGAATTGATGAAGACGGACCGTGGGCAAACTGGGAAACATTTAAATTAGCTTATGAGGCTGAACAGCACCTATCCATTCCTGATTTCCAAGGATTACAAGCTCCTAAGCATTTATCAAACTTACAGCCCTATCCTCATCAAATTGAAACTGCTAATACAGTGATAGAAACGATGAATGGTAAAGCCATTCTAGCAGATGAAGTTGGTCTTGGAAAAACAATTGAAGCGGGCCTTATCCTAAAGGAATATATGATTCGTGGATTAGTTAAGAAAGCTCTTATCCTTGTGCCAGCTTCTCTAGTATCCCAATGGAGCTATGAATTAAATCAAAAATTCTTTATTCCTGCTGTTCCTCAGAGAAAGACATATGTCTGGGAACAGTGTGATGTAGTTGTTGCTTCTATTGATACAGCAAAACGTCCACCTCATCGGGAAATTGTTCTAGAGCAAGATTACGATTTAATTATTATCGACGAAGCTCACAAACTAAAAAATCCTAAAACAAAAAACTATGAATTCATAAAAACATTAAAAAAGAAGTTCTGTCTCTTATTAACAGCTACTCCTGTACAAAATAAGCTGGAAGAAATCTTTAATCTCGTTTCTTTATTAAAACCTGGTCACTTAGGTGATATCACTAGTTTTGAAAAGGCCTATCGCTCAAATAAGCGCTCACCTAAAAACGAAGAGCAGTTACGAGAGCTCGTTAATAAAGTAATGGTTAGAAATCGAAGAGAAGAAACAGGAATTGAATGGACAAAACGTATTGTTGAAACTGTTCCTATCACCTTTTCTCGAGAGGAACGTACTTTATATGATGCAATTACAAATTTAAAATATGATGAAAATGTCCGAACAAACCATTTCTCACTACTAACTCTCCAACGTGAGGTTTGTAGTAGTCGTGAGTCTGCGTTCATGACGTTAAAAAATATGATTGATAAATCTCAAAAGGAAGGCAATACAATTCCTGTAGCTGAGAATTTAATGGAGATGATTGGTAACATCTCAACAAACTCGAAGGCTGAAAAAGCCCTTGAGATAATCAAAGGCATAGACGGTAAGGTCATTATTTTTACCGAATATCGTGCGACCCAATTATATTTACAATGGTTTTTAAAGCAACATGGTATTTCATCAGTTCCATTCCGTGGTGGATTTAAACGAGGAAAGAAAGATTGGATGCGACAGCTCTTTCAAAACCATGCACAGGTGCTAATCGCAACCGAAGCAGGTGGTGAAGGGATCAACTTACAATTTTGTAGTCATATTATTAACTATGACTTACCTTGGAATCCAATGCGTATCGAGCAGCGTATCGGACGTATCCATCGTTTAGGACAACAGCAAGATGTACGTATTTATAACTTTGCTGTGGAGGATACAGTTGAACAGTATATTCTCAAATTACTCTATGAAAAAATTAGCCTCTTTGAAAGTGTTATTGGTGAATTGGATGATATACTCTCAAAACTTGAGTTACCATCACTAGAAGAGCATGTAAGTGATATTTTCTTAAACTCCGACTCAGAAGGAGAAGTACGTGTGAAAATGGACCACTTATCTGCAATTATTAACCAAGTTGCTGAAGAGGAAAAGGAGGAACAACAAACAGATGCAACAGCATCAAATTCATAATTACTTAGAGCGGTATTTTATTTCAAACGAGTGTCAAATTATTGATAATGAATCAGGACATCTCCATGTTCAGTTATCAATTGATATGGATAAAGCACTTATGAATCGTCCCTTTTATTGGCATTACTTAGAAAAGACTGGTGGCACACCACAACCAATGAAAATGACATTAATTACAGACCCAGAAAAAGTATCAGAAGATAAAAAAGGGGAGATTATTCACTTTGGCTCTCCTAGATTGCATCAAATCTTTCAATCAACGAAAGAATTAGGTGGTGTCATCCGCCTTTATGAAGATGTACCCGCAAATGGACAGCAATCCACCCCATTACAGCCGTGGATTTGTATAAATGTCAAAATCTCTTATCAGTGTGATCGAAAAAAGGATGTAACGTTATCACTGGGTTTGAATCTAATTAATGGACAAATTGTCCCTGGCTTCTTTGAGAAGCTTATAGAAAAAAACTTAACGCCTAAAATTCCTGACTTTTGCTTTACGCTCTCTCCTCTTATTACACCTAAGAGTGGACTAATTCGTTTGGAGCGTATAATAGAAACCTATATCGAGGAACAGGACGATGATTGGGCGCAAGCTGCTAGAGAACGTTGGGACGAAGACCTACAGTTATTAAACCGATTTTATGAAGAGAAAGAGGAAAAACCAGAAAGTTATTACACTGAAAAAGAAGCTCTAAAGAGTCAATATGAGCCAAAGATTATTGCCTCAATCATTAATGGTGGTATGTTTTATTTACAACAGAAAGTTTTTTAGGAATTATGAATTATGGGTTATGAGTTACGATAGAGAAATTAGTAACATTCACTCATGAAGTCTATTAATTTTTTACAATTCATAACTCAAACCTCATAATTCATAATTAAAAAAATCCTGCTCGTATAACGAGCAGGATTTTTCCCTTCACAACTGATTAAAATGCTGAACCGGTTGTAATAACATCGAAAAGAGTCATAACACCAAACCAGCCGAATACTGCTAGCGAAAGACCAGCAAAACCAACTGCAAAGAAGTTCTTTGTTTTTAAACTTTTTAATAATCCAAATGCACAAAAAATAGCTACTAAGATCATATTGATTGCCATAAACATGGGCGACTCCCCCTTTCCTTATGTAAAAGATCATAACCCAGAGATTATCATTACTTATTATAAACTTCTCTGAGGAAAGTTTCATCATAAAAATTTGACAGAAATAGAACAGAAACGTATCCTCAATAATAGCTTGGGCGATTTTCTTTTATTTTACTCTCTTTCACCACTTTTGTCGAGCCAGTTTCTTATTTCGCACCTCTTCTCTTGGAAGCTAATACCGATTTTATAAGCCTTTGCATAACCACTCATTAAATCTTCTTTTTGTTTGTCCACAAAGTATATCTCTTCGTCTTTAAAGTCTACCGCAATTAAGTCTTCCTCAATCTGATAAATAGCCATCTTTATCTGCTCTTCTTCTCCTTCATTTATGACGAAACAAGAAGTCTGGTCGGCAAACAAAAAATAGTTATCATTTTCTGTTTTAAAGCCATAATCTAAAAACGCGTCTTCTAGCTTAGGTACTTCTATTTGAAATAATTGATGATTAGATTCGAGTAATTTCTTCTCACCTAGAAAGTTTCCTAAACGAGTAGCCTCTTCTTCTGTTTGAACAATGAATAATTCAACATCATCATCAACAATCGAAACTATCTCATAGATTGATTGGAATAATGGTTCTAACTCCTCTGTCGATAAACACTCGAACGACTTCATCTCCACCCCATAGCAAATATTCATCACCATGTACCCCTTTTTATAGAGTTTTCTATTTTTGATTCCAAACTATAATAAGTGTAAAATAAGATTGAATTGGATGCAATGGAGGAGATTAGATGAATTGGACACAAATACCTTTGGGACCGTTACAAACAAATGCCTATATCCTTATGAACGATAAAAAAGAAGTCGTTATTTTTGATCCAGGTGGCAATGGGCCTGAATTAAATGCTTGGTTAAAAAAAGAAGACCTAAAACCTATCGCTATTTTACTAACTCATGCTCACTTCGATCATATCGGTGCAGTTGATGATGTTCGTGACGAATGGAATGTAGAGGTCTACATACACGAAAACGAACAAGATTGGTTAGGTGATGCAAGCAAAAATGGCTCAGGTCGTTTTTTAGGCAATGATGCCATTGAAATTAAAGATGCAGATCATCTTATTTCAATGGAAGGCACGTTAACTATCGGTAATTTCTCGTTTGAAGTATTTGAAACACCTGGACACTCTCCTGGTAGTGTCTCTTTCTATGTAAAAGATGAAGGTGTTGTATTCTCAGGTGACGCACTTTTTGCTAACAGTATCGGTCGAACTGATTTACCAGGTGGAAATCATCAACAATTAATTAACAGTATTAACGAAAAGTTAATGGAATTACCAGAAGATACGATTGTCGCTAGTGGACACGGTCCAACAACGACAGTAGGTAAAGAAATGGACTCAAATCCTTTCTTAAACGGATTTTAAGATTAGTTGTTCGACATGTAAGAACAAATGGGGTGTCCCAAAAGGTAAAAAACGACCTTTTTGGAACGAGGCCGCTGAAAAAATGTGATTTTCACTTTTTCAGCGGCCTCGTTTGGGACACCCCTATATTTTTAACGACTATTAGATACATTACCCTTCAATTAACTGGAATTAGGAACAAAAAAAAGAGACTTCCTAACCGTTAGGAAGTCACAAGGGGAGTAAATCGTATTATTAAATGAACTATGAGGGGGAGGGGGACTCCCAAATCATTGTATTCACCAATGTAAATTTAGTATATTATATACTTAACACTATGTCAATGGTATTAATGATTTTTTGTAAAAATAAAAGGAGAAAATTTCAAATGAAAGAGACAATCATTCGTTTCATAAACGAACAGCCTACAAAAAAAATTTCATATGCTACTTTTATTGAAAAAGCACTTTACGATGAAGAACAAGGCTATTATATGACTGACAGAAAAAAGCTTGGAAAAGAAGGAGACTTTTACACTAGTGCTACTCTCCATCCTATTTTCGCTAAAGTCTTTGTTCAAACTTTTTTAGATATTATTGAGAAGGAGAACATGACTTATACTATATGTGAAATTGGCGGTGGTGACGGACGATTTGCGAAGGCATTTCTAGAAGAATGGGAAGAATTAAGTCCCACTACATTTAAAGATGGAAACTATTTATTAATAGAAGAAAGCCCTTTTCATCGTAAATGCCAGTATGAGCGTGTAGGACATTTAAAACAAGTACAACAATTCTCCTGTCTTCAAGAAGCCATGAACATACATAAACAATATCAAGGAATTATATTTTCTAATGAATTACTTGATGCTTTTCCAGTCCATGTTGTACAACAAAGGGAATTAGGTCTTCAGGAATTGTTTGTCACAGTAAACGACGAGGCAAATCTGATTGAAACAGAAGAGCCTTGCGAAAATGAAGAGTTGTTACAATGGATAACAGACTATGGTCCACCCTTGCAAACGAATCAAAAAATTGAAGTTCCTCTCGCTATGAATCATTGGCTGAAATCAATCTCAGACTGGATGACCAAAGGTGTTGTCATGACAATTGATTATGGCTATACGAAAAGTGAGTGGCAACAACCAGAACGAATGGATGGTAGCTTGAGAGGATATCATCAACATCAACTAATTAATAACCCTCTCCTATACCCAGGTGAAATGGATATTACAAGCCATATTCATTTAGACGCATTAATCGACATAGGCAAAGAAGTTGATTTAGAGACTTGTTTATTTACAACTCAAGACCGTTTTTTATTATCATGTGGTTTGCTCTCATACCTCCAAGAAAATCACGATCCAAATCCGTTTTCGGAAAAAAGCAAACAAAACAGAGTGATTCGTTCCCTTATATCAGATAGTGGGATGAGCAAAGCTTTTCACGTAATCGTCCAAACAAAAAATGCAAATCAAACTAACAATTATCCTTGGGTTGGTCGGGACCCCTATAAAATATAACACTAGAAAAAAGCGATGTGCATTTAGCACATCGCCTTTTCTTTGTGTTATGTAAAACACATTACATATTAGTGCCCGAAGCTTGGAACAAGTAAGAATGTAGAATAATACGTAAATCCTACAAAGAATACTGTTAAATAAGCACCAAAAATATACACATATGCTCTTTCAGAAAGGTTTAAGTAGCTAAGTGCTAAAAAGCCTCCCGTTTGAGCAAAGAATAAAAGAGCTACGTTGTACATATCTCCAGCAAAAAACAGAACTGCAAATATACCTGTCCAGAAGCCCAGTACACGGAACATACGATCCATACATTTCCCTCCTTCTTTCTATCTTTTGTGTTACTTTCTTAGCACAAACGTACTTATGGAAAGTAAAGGAATAATGATCATAAGATACAGTACACACTTAATTATATATGACTAATGAATCCATTGTAAATGACTTTCTCATTGTCAAATTCGTGTCAATTAGGAATAACGACTGTTGTATATGAACAAGCTGAACAATCTGGCTCGGTCATTAACTCATTTTCTTCTAATTTAATTTGCCCAAAAAAATGAGTAAATATCCCAACTAAAAAGGAATGATGCATAATACAAAGCGTTGCCGAATGGTCATTAATCAATTCTTTAAAAGTACAATTATAAATTTTAAAGTTAATTGTTTTATCCTCATCATTATAATGGAACTCAGGATTTAATCCTTGGTTATTCGACATTTGCTCAACTAGCGTCATTTTTTCTTCAACACTTAAAGTTTCTACATCTTTTCCTACTCTCGAAAGGAATGATTTAGCAGCTTCGATACCGTACTTATAGCCGATGTTCTTAATAGCCTTCTTTCCCTCTTCACCAAAAGTAGCAAGCGTTTCTAATGCCAAATTAGATAACATTTGGTAATCACGGTAAGGAAATTGTAGACTTATGACTTCTTCTGATAATCGATAAAAACGACTAGGGCGTCCACCCTTACCTGTTTTCTTCGTTTCAGAAATTAGCATTTTTACATCTTCTAGCTTTGTTAAATGTAGTCTAGCTACATTTGCATGTATTTTAAAATTATCTGCAATTTCCTGAACTGTGACATCACCATGTCGCTTCGATACAAATTGATAGATTGAAAAACGAGTAGGATCAGAAAGTACATTGGTAATCTTTAACGTTTGTTGCTCCATCTAAAACTCACCCCCTCGATTACATGTCTTGTTCCATTATAATACAACATTTGTAACAAATAAACGTTTTTCATCGTAATATAGGGGTATTTATTCTTACCAAAAAAAGCTGGGTTAAAAGTCTGTAACCTTTTAACTCAGCTTTCTAGTAGAAATCTCTTATAAGATGTGAATAACCACCAATCATAAACAATTAATAAAAGGTCATTAACCTCGTCGTTTTGACTTTCTTTTTCTTAATGCAATTGAAATAGCTAAAGGTATCATCCCAAACATTCGAAAATGTGCCGGTGGTCGACTTTCTTTTTTCTCTAATCTCATTGCCTTTCTTTCATCTGTCGGTTTGTTTACATACGTAACAAATTGCTGTGTTATAAATTTTACTAAGTCATTGAGTGACATTTGAGCACTCCCTTAAATAATAACTACAACAAAGTATCTCCATATTTCAACTAGATATTCAATTGCTCTTTAATTTCCTTTACAATATCGGTAACCGACTTATTCGTTGTATCTACAACTAGTTCTGCTTCTTGGTATAAAGGTAATCGACTTTCATACAAATTTGCGATTTCTTCTAATTTCTTACCTTTGAGTAAAGGTCTTGTCGTATCCCCCTCGGTTCTTCGAATTATCTCGTTCAAAGAACATGATAAGAAAATAACTTTTCCCTTCGTTTGCATAATTTGACGATTTTCATCTTTTATAATGATTCCGCCACCTGTTGTAATAACCATGTCCTCACCATTAATGTTATTTAGTGTTTCTGTCTCAAGCTTCCTAAAGCCTTCTTCACCATACTCTGCAAAAATAGAAGATATTGATTGTTTTTGTTGTTTTTCAATATATTCATCTGTATCAATCACTTGAAAATTAAATGCCTTCCCCAATTCTTTTCCAACCGTTGTTTTACCAGATCCCATAAACCCTGTTAAGTAAACCAAGCCCATTACATTGTTACCTCCCATAACTCATAAACGATACCTAGCTCTTTATTAAAAAAAAGACGAACGTATCGCTGACGATTTTGAATTGTTTTAACATTTAGTAATACTTCTACTTTATCACGGGAGTTTGTTTGAATCCAATACGTTACAGTACCATTTGTATAGTTGAATTGACCATTCTTCCCATATAAGTCTCTTTTGAGAAGATTAACCATATCCAACGTCCCCATTTGTAGTAACGATTCAATTGTTATGATCTCTGTTTGCTCTTGAAAAAATTTCCTCTCAGATTGAAGACGATCAATTTGGTGAAGTGTAAACGCACTAACGAAAAGCATCATACCTAATGTTAAAGGTAAGATATAACCAGATTGATTATTCAGTATCTATCACCCCGCACAAAACATATGACATACTTATAAATTTTCTGTACTCAACGTTATGATTATCAACTACTGTGACCAGAACCGAGCAGTTAGATACTTCATAGCGCACATGCATCACTTCCCGTAATAAAACATCATGGCCTGTCCCATTCAGTCTTCTTCTGATTAAATTTCCGAATTTTTCAATTGAAACTGTTGCGCCGCTTGGTTTATATAGATAAAGAGTAGTTCCAGTAAGATGAATTGAACTTGCTTCACGAATGTCCATCGAAAGCTGATTGCAAAATAAAGTGAATTCAAATTTTTGAGGAGTGGATGCATCATTAGATAATGCATTAATGAATAGGGGGAGCAAGGATATTACAAGAAGAAATATCGAGAAAGAAATAATAGTTTCTATAAGGGTAAATCCCTTCGTGTTCATTTTTTTGCACTTTCACACCTCTCATAAAAGCGGTGATTTCGGCCTTCCCATTTAATACAAACTGTTAGTTCATTTTCTCTCAAGATATTAGTGAAGTGAAAAACAGTATTATGATGATTTTCCAACTCCGTTTCACTAGATAATAAATCATTATATAACCACTCATGTAATTTTATTTTGATTTGTTCTAATGCTAACTGTTCTTCTTGAATCGTCAATCTCTCTTGATAAACTTTTGTTAATATTGGAATGACAACACTTGAAGTCATTATAAGTAACGATAAGGCTACAATCACCTCAAGTAACGAAAAACCGCCCTGATAGTTATGATGAAACATAAAATCTACCACGCCCTAATAAAAATACAATTGAATACCTATTTCCATTAAAGCTGACATACATCGTTCCTGATTTACTAATGTTTCCCTTCGTATTGTAAATAACTTCTGCTAATCCCATTGTTCCTGCTTGAAAGAAAACATGTTCACCATATTCTCGAATAAATTCAATTCTACCAGCCTGTCTAATAAGGAAAGTTGGAGTTGGAGTGTTAATAAAGAGGCAATTTGTACTTTGAGCGTTAGAAAGAGCCATTTGCTGACAAAGGTAAAGGTCATTTGTAAGTTGTGCAAGCAATCGTTGTTCTTTCTTGTCTGAAATTGCTTGAAGAGATAGTACACTAATCGTACTAATTATAGAGATGATTGATAACACAATAATAACTTCAAAAAGAGTATATCCTTTTTGCATTATTCGCTAACTCGTTTCACAATTCCGCCTTCCAGCTTTAATTGTGTTTTATCTGAGCATTCAATGCGATCTACATATCCTTTTTCTTTTAACACTTGAAGATTCGCAGGCGACTCACCGGTTTCAATTTCATAAGCTCCAACTTGAGCTTGAAGTAAGTCAACTGTAGCATCACATCCCTTAGAACTTGCTACCGTGTTATTTTTGGTCATATTAGGGACAGCGATAAGCAATAAAATAGAGATTATCATTAAAACGATCATCATCTCAATTAACGTAAATCCACTATCATTTTTTAACATTCACACTCTTTCTCCTTTCATTTTAAATAAAAAATAGTTGAATCGTTGACCAAAACTGTGAAAGTAATATGCAGAAAATAGAGGGGCGTTTTTGGGGTTAATGAATAGAGATAATGTACATATCAATCTCCTCCATTCTTTAAGAGGGTAGTAGAGAAAATTTTCTCCACAGCTAACTAATTTGACATAATTCTAGAAATTCCTTCATGTTTTTTATTTTTTTTGGAAATAATATTAGAGAATAAGCAGCCTTACATTGGTCTAGTTAGAATTGGTAAACAATCTTTTTAGAAATACAAAAAACATGCCTATGACCATGAGATTGCTGAAAAGGTCCAATAAAGTGGATTCAGGAAGCGGTAATGGCTTCGCACATTACTTAAAAAGGCTGCTGAAAAAGTGAAAATCAAACACTTTTTCAGCAGCCCTGATGACATGCTTAAATTTTTTTTTAATTTACAGTTGTAAAAAAATATGCCGGCAAGAGGACTTGAACCCCCAACCTACTGATTACAAGTCAGTTGCTCTACCAGTTGAGCTACACCGGCGTATAAATGGCGGTCCGGACGGGACTCGAACCCGCGACCTCCTGCGTGACAGGCAGGCATTCTAACCAACTGAACTACCGGACCAAAAGTATATGGTGGAGGATGACGGGACGGGCCATTTTATAAAATAAATGGCGGAGAAGGAGGGATTTGAACCCTCGCGCCGCTTACACGACCTACACCCTTAGCAGGGGCGCCCCTTCAGCCACTTGGGTACTTCTCCATTTTGGCTCCACAGGTAGGACTCGAACCTACGACCGATCGGTTAACAGCCGATTGCTCTACCACTGAGCTACTGTGGAATATGGTGGGCCTAAGTGGACTCGAACCACCGACCTCACGCTTATCAGGCGTGCGCTCTAACCAGCTGAGCTATAGGCCCATTACAATTACTCGTCGCATGTTAGAAAAGATGTTTACACATTGTATTAAACATAGTGCCGAGGGCCGGACTCGCAAGCCCCACCTTGGCAAGGTGGTGTTCTACCACTGAACTACTTCCGCTTATAAAAATGGCTGGGCTAGCTGGATTCGAACCAGCGCATGACGGAGTCAAAGTCCGTTGCCTTACCGCTTGGCTATAGCCCAATACTAGTTATTTAATGGGGCGACTGATGGGAATCGAACCCACGAATGCCGGAGCCACAATCCGGTGCGTTAACCACTTCGCCACAGCCGCCAAGATAATAAAATAAATGGTTGCGGGGGACGGATTTGAACCGCCGACCTTCGGGTTATGAGCCCGACGAGCTACCAGACTGCTCCACCCCGCGTCAATATTATAGAATACGGATGATGTTAAGCTCCGTAGTATTAACTGTTTCTTCCTCTACAAGCTAACTTATAGAAATTAATATGTCAAAACAACTCGTAGTCAACCACTTAGTAGAATGACTCGTAGCTGAGCTAAGGCCCCATATTGAATGTATCTTATCGTTACTGACCATAAGCAACGATATTTAATATAACATAAATTAATTATTTATCGCAATACTTTTGTAAATTTTTTTGCTTTTTTAAACGAAAAAAATTACAAATAAAAATTTTTGTTGTTTCAAAAGGGAGTGAGTCCCTTTTGAAACAACAACACCTTAATCTAAGGAATTAATTAATTCAAATACTGGTAATAAGACTGACAAAAACATACTCAATACTAGTATACCAATAATAAGAAACAAGCTAGGTTGAATAATAATGAGTAGTTTATTAAGTTTCTCCTCTATTGCACTATAAAGTAATTCACTGTAATGAAATAACTCTAAGTCTAGCTGCCCCTTATCTTGTCCATGTTGGATTACTAATGCCAGTTCTTTTTGGTAATAGCCTCTTTTACTCATTACATCGGAAAGATTCTCCCCTTGATGTAACAGTAATTTAACTTCCTCTGCTTCATTTTTATAAAATAATAAGTTATCTTGTTCTTCAAATACTGATAGTGAGTCGTAGATTGACATCCCACCCTTTAATAAACCACTTAATTGTAAGCTAAAATAATAAGTTATGAATAAGGTAACAAATTGATTTACAACTGGAATTTTTAAAAATATTGACATTTTCTTATGAGGAGATAATTCACGGAAGTATTTCATATAGAGGACTAGTATAACAAACAATGTGACAATAATAATAATGACTAGAATCGGTATATGTTCGATAAAGCCTAGAACAAATAATGTAATCAGTGGAAGCTCATTATCAACTGTGTGGAAAAGAGATTGAAAATGTGGAAAAAGATATTGGACCATTACAATCGAAATGGCAATAACAATCCACAATAAAAATAAAGGGTAACGTAGGAGCTTTAGTAGTTTTTCTTTTATCGTTTCGCGTTTTAGATAAATATCTCCTGCTCTTTTCATACCACGAGCTAAATCACTATTTCGTTCAGAAAAATACAAAAACGCAGCAATATCTTTAGGTATATTTATTGTTTCTAAAGCTTTATGAACAGCAATACCTTCTTTAAGTTCATCTAATATAAAGAATAATTGCTCCTTCACTACTTTCTTTTCTTGAAAGCTTAGGAGTTCAATCCCAGATGTAATCGTGTATCCTTGCTCCAATAATACCCCTAGTCGCTTGAGAAACAATGCTTTAGCTGAGCTTTTCCACTTATCTTTTCTCATTTTTTTCACCTATATATTTCTCATAGTAACTTTGATGAAGAAACCCTAAAGCAATTCCCCGTTTGATTCCTTTTTCTAAGGTGTCGTATGGAATTTGCTCACCAATATTCCCATTGAGCAAATCAAATCTGGACTTTAGTGCATCACCTGCTAAAATCTCGTATAAGGAATAACGATTTTTCTTTATTAATTGGATACAGAGTGGATGACAGCTCCCTCCACAATAAGGACACGTTACATTTACGAGACGCTGGGAAACGACCGCTAATAATGTTTGCTCTAAATCAATTAAGGGTATGTTAAGGTCCGTTAATCTGTGTAGAGCACCAATTGTATCCTTTGCATGTAAGGTAGCTAAGACAAGATGGCCAGTGAGCGCCGATCTTACTGCTAGTTCAGCTGTTTTTGCGTCACGTATTTCACCAATCATAATAATATCAGGGTCATGCCTTAAAATAGATCGTAAAGCTTCGGTATATGTAATACCTGCTTTTTCGTTTATCTCAATTTGTAAAAAATCATCTGTCTTTTTTTCTATTGGGTCTTCAATTGTAATTATATTTCTCGGAAACAATTCTTTTATTGAATGAAGGAGAGAGTATAAAGTGGTTGTTTTACCCGAACCAGTTGGTCCAGTTAATAAGAGTAAACCATTTGCACGCTTTAAAAATGAGAACAATTGATTTGTATGCTTTGGAAACAAAGATAGCGCTTTTAATGATAAAGTTTGTTCTTGAGGAAGAATACGAATAGCTAGGCTTTCTTGAAAAGGTGTTGGGATAGAGGAAATACGGAGGTGTAAGTGACAATTATGGTTGATAAAGTCCATTGAGCCACTTTGGGGTCTTCTTTTTTCACCGATATCCATTCCTGCACGAAATTTGAAATGACTGATGAGTTTTTCACAGGAACTTTTAGTTACTATTTCATATTCAAGTAATTGCTGATTGATGCGAAGCCGTATGAGTGCATCTTTTCTTCTTGGAACGATATGAATATCAGTTGCTTGCCTATCATACGCCTGTTGAATAAGGAGTTTACTTTTTTGTTCAATATGGAGCAATCGCTATCACCTACTTCTACTAAAATATATAACAGCTATTATCATTCGATAAAAGTAGTCAAAATCCTTCTTAGAAAAAAGGGGACTAAAAGTATAACTTCTAATACCCCTTCAAGGTTGATTATTTTACTCTGATTTCTGTTCTGCGTTATCATCAGTTGTTGTTGCTAGTTTCTTTTCTACAGTAGCAACCTTCTCGTCCATTTTTAATTCTTTATCACGTCGGTCATCAATTCGGATATTTGTTGCTACTCGCTGAACACCAGCCTTAAACGGCGCTTCATGGATAGCTTGTATAACCTCAAATAATACAGGTAGCTCTCCTTCTATAATCGTACTCATCGGTGTTAAACGATACGTTATTTTGTCTTGATAGCTTTCGAGTACCTTATGAATATCAGCAACGTAATCACTAACACTAGGCGTATTCGTACCAATTGGAATTATCGTAATATCAACAATTGCCATCCTCTTAACCTCCTTTTTACCCCTTTTCGGTTCAACTAAATGTTCAGGGAACTCCACTTCCGCTAATCGACGATACGATTGTATAGCAGTAAGTAAATGCTTTCTATCAGGCTCTGTTGTTGTTACCTTTTCTTGTAGATAATAAGATGTTTTCAAAATATAATTTCTGACTGGCTTCATCAAACTAAACTTTAAACTCGTATTAATTATAGGTACTAATAATAAACTACCGTACGAAGCCCACTGTAAGGCTTCAAAAAAAGAAAAATTATACAATAGAGCTAATGTACCTACAATGACTAAAGAAAAATACAGGACAACAGTATTCGTCGAGCAATTTCGATTTGTTATTGCAGCTCTTTTGATTCTGTATAATCTTCCTCTTTTTTTTACTCCACGATCACTAAAAACTTTATGTTCAGCGCCATGATACTTTCTAAGCTTCTCTGGAAAAATGAAATGGGTCCCAAACATATAATAAAAAAGAAAGTAAAATGGTAAACCTGACCATTCAAAAAGAGTAATATCAAAAAGTACTAACAGCTTTGGAATAAATATAAGTGTCAAATAAAGCACAGAAATAATTTTAAACCAAAGTGGCATAGAAATTATAATTGCCTTTGTCATCAGAAAAAGTGTGGGTCCATCAATTGGTTTCACCCAATCCGATATTTTTCCATTATCATCATATGCACAAGCAACATGTTTTTTCCCAATAAAGAAAACACCATTTTGATAGGATAACCCACGTATCATGACATACATACCTTCCTTTCTTCTACTCCTCTATCGTCCGCTCAATTACCCAATATGATTCATTTATAGTACCTGAAAAAACAGGAGAAATCATTCTAGCATCTTCATATTTAAGTCCTTCATGCTCGTTCCAAGTATGAAGATATGTAAATGAAGCCCTGTATTCAGAATCATAATTAGAGGCAAAACTTACTTTAAACCCACCCTTATTACCATAGCTCTCATGTTCAATTATTTCATTAGGATAACTAAAGATTAAGCCATTATCTACTACTTGTCCTACAGTTTCATAAATTAACTTATGACCATGGAATAATTGAAGTTCGCTTCCTACAACTTCATCACCCGGAATAAATTCACCGGTTTCGATATTAGTTAATGATACACCTATATAATCCTCACCAATTAACCCTTCGTGTGGCATGTCAAGCCATTCCCAGCTCCCTATTAATTCTACCGTCTCACCTAATCGATTCATTTCGTGGTTAAAATCTATTGATTGATGCAACTGTTCATTAGTAACAACATTTGTACTTTGCAAATAATGATAGCCACCATAAAAAATAAAGCCCATTAATAAGACCGGCAGAATTATCGCCAATTTATTTCCATTAAACATAACTCATTCACCTTCTTAACTGTAATGTTCATACTATCTATTTCTGCATTATAGCAAAGAAAACCCCGATACATTTGTTTCAAACAAATACCGGGGTTTTCACTTTCGTGCGCATACTTTTAATTCAAACACCGCCAACGTCATACTATTTTTTGGACTTTTGAAAAGCCCCATGATTTGTCGGACCAATCCCTTTTCCGATTGCTAATGAATTAGAAATGGCAGAAGTAATAAATTCCTTCGCTGTCTGTACTGCAGAATGAATCGATTCTCCCTTTGCAAGCTCTGCTGCAATCGCCGCCGCAAATGTACATCCAGTACCATGGGTATGTTTCGTATTAATACGAATCGACTCTAAAGGGAACATTTTTTCACCATCATAAAGCAGATCTATTGCCATATCATCTTCTAAATGTCCACCCTTTAAGATTACATAATCAGCACCTAACTTATGAATTCCTTTTGCAGCCTCTTCCATCTCTTCTAATGTTTCCATTTCTTTAACACCTAATATGGTAGCAGCTTCTGGTAAATTAGGTGTAATCACTGTTGCAATCGGAAGTAAATCACTAATTAAAGCTGATACAGCCTCTTCTTGCAAAAGTGGCGCACCACCTTTGGCAATCATTACAGGGTCTACAACGATATTTTTCACATTATATTCATTAAGCTTTTTTGCCACTAGCTTAATAATCTCTGCAGAAAAAAGCATCCCTGTTTTAACAGCATCTGTTCCAATATCAGATAACACTGCATCTATTTGAGCTTCAATTGCTTCTATCGGTTGCGGATAAACTCCGTGTACACCTAGTGTGTTCTGAGCTGTTAATGCTGTTATTGCAGTCATACCAAAGACATCTAATTCTTGAAATGTTTTCAAGTCTGCTTGAATGCCTGCTCCTCCACCACTATCAGATCCAGCTATTGTAAGAGCCTTATACATATCATTTCCCCCCTTAGCTAAACCGTTCTGGCTTAAATAATGTTAACGGAACTCTGTCTGGCTTACCATCTAGTAGATCCGCCACAATTGTTCCTGTAACTGCACTTAATAAGATACCGTTACGATAATGCCCTGTTGCAAAAATAATGTGTGGAGCTCCTTCTAGTTTTCCAATAAGAGGGAACCCATCTTGAGTTGCTGGACGTAATCCAGCCCAAGTATGGAAAGGATTTTCTTTTGCTAGAAAAGGGAAGACATTTTTATTCCAATTCGTTAAACGATTGATTCCCTTTTCAGTCACTGTTGTATTAAATCCTGCGATATCTTCTGAAGCCCCGTTCACAAGTGTTCCATTTGCTTTAGGGACAAGGTATCCTTGACTTGTATAAATGATATGCTCCACTTTTCCAACTGGAATTTCATAGGCGCAAATTTGTCCACGAATTGGATAAACAGGGATATTTAAACCAAACACATCCTCAAGTTCTTTAGCCCAGGCTCCATTACTGACAATTAATTTGTCTCCTTTAAATACTTGTCCGTCCTTTGATTTTAGCTGAACGTCCTCTTTCCAACTTTCAATATACACTTCTTCAAGCTCATCAAAAATTTCTACTCCAAGATTTCTACAACCTTCTTCAAGTGCCTTCACATAATCTGGCGCAAACACATGACTCTCTTGTGGATAATGCATAGCTGCAATTATATCTCGAGAAAGCTCTGGTTCTAATGAAAAGAGTCGTTCCCCTTCTAGTATTTCAGCCTTTGCACCAAACTGTCCTTGCCATTGCTGTCTCGTTTCAAGTGCAAGCAAATCAGCTTCATGGTAAACACAATGCAAGCTCCCAGAATTACTAAATTCAAAGTCTAGCTTCGAAACATGTTTAACTTCCTCTTGCCACTTAGGATAGAGGTTTAAACTTTCTAAACAAAGGCGAAAAAAGTCATCGGGATCTTCACCAATTTCAGAATAAGGAGCAAGCATACCAGCTGCCGCTCCTGAAGCTTGTCCACCACATTTGACTTTTTCAACTAAAGTGACATCAAACCCTCGTCTTTGGCATTCGAATGCAGACGCAAGTCCAACAATGCCTCCTCCTAAAACGATAATACGTTCTCCCATTGGTTTCACTCTCTCTTTTTCTGCTTATTTTGAGATATATGATTCAAATCCACTACTAGCTGTCGCATACTTTTTCTTTGGGATACGTCCTGCTAAATAAGAAAGTCGTCCTGCTTCTATCGCATATTTCATCGCTAATGCCATTTTTACAGGATCCTTTGCTTTTGCTACAGGTGTATTCATTAAAACACCATCTACTCCAAGTTCCATTGCTTGAGTAATGTCAGAAGCTGAACCTAATCCAGCATCAACGATAATTGGTACATTAGCCTCTTCAACAATTAATCCAAGGTTATAAGGGTTAAGAATCCCCAGACCAGTTCCAATTGGAGCACCACCTGGCATCACTGCCGCAGCTCCTGCTTCCTCCAACCGCTTACAAATAACTGGATCATCTGATGTATAAGGTAATACAACAAAGCCTTCATTTGCTAATACTTCTGTTGCTTTAAGTGTCTCGATCGGATCTGGTAGTAATGTTTTTTCATTCACACTTATCTCCACTTTAATCCAATCACTAAGTCCTGATGCCTTTGCTAATCTAGCTATACGAATTGCTTCTTCTGCATTTTTTGCACCTGACGTATTTGGAAGGTATGTAAATGTTTGACCTTCTAAATGTTGTAATATCGCATCCTCATCAGGGGCATCTAGGTTTACACGACGAATAGCAAATGTAAGTACATCAGCTCCCGATGCCTTTATTGCCTCATTTTGAACGAATGGATTTGGGTAGCGTCCTGTCCCAATAAAAAAACGTGAAGAAAGCTCTTTTCCTCCAATAACAAACGTATCTTTTTTCATGTTGTTCACCCTCCTCCTACGAAATGCACCAGTTCAATTTTCATTCCAGGCTCTACACTAGTTGATTCCCACTGGCTTCTATCAATGATACTTCCATTCACTTCAGTTACGACGAGGTTTTGTTCTAACCCATAATGCTTTACTACCTCATCTAATGTTGTTACATCTATGTTTTCGACTTCACCATTTATGATTAATTCCATGTTATTTCGCCTCGCTGTTAATTTTCGATAAAAATGATTCACAAGTACTTTTAATATCCTCTGCTCCTACTATCTCACTTACAGCACAAATTCTACTTGCTCCCGCAGCTAATACCTGGTCTACATTATGAAGCTTAATGCCACCAATAGCTACAAACGGAATTTTGATTTCCTTTGCCACTTGCTTTACATACTCTGTTGTTACTGGATCAACTACATCTACCTTACTTTTGGTTGGGAATACTGGTCCAACACCGATATAATCAGCCCCGCCCTTTTCTGCTTCTAGTGCTTCTTCAATCGCATGTGTAGAAATTCCAATTATTTTGTTCCCCATAATTCTTCTTGCTTCAGCTAATGGAATATCGTCTTGTCCTAAATGTATCCCGTCAGCATCCACAGCTAAAGCTACATCTATATGATCATTTACAATAAAAGTAACACCATATTTTTTTGTTAGCTCTCTCAATACTTGTGCTTTTTTTAGTACATCTCGCTTACTACTATATTTATCACGAAGCTGAATAATATCAACTCCACCTAATATAGCTTCTTCCATAACAGTTAGTAAGTCTCGTCCAGGATGAAATTCTTCACCTGTAATGGCATATAACTTAAAATCCTTCATTAATTATCCCTTCCTTATCAGCAAAATACTTGAACTAACCTAAGAACAAAAAGCGCAAAGCGGTCTTTTGTTTAATTCTTTGAATAAGCTTTCACTTGTTCCTAAGCCATCAAAAAACCGTAACCCAGCGAAGTGGATTACGGCTAAATAGCATCAATTAGTCGACTTTCCTACGCTGGTATTTTCCAGATCAGGTTCAAGGGTAAAAGGATTACTACCTTTTTCTCAGCCCACGTTTCATTGCAGACACCCCTAGTCTTATTCATATACAATTTCATTATGACAGATTTGGACAATAATACAACAAAATTGCCTTTACATATTTACTAGCTTCTTCATTAGTTTATTTTTTACATTAATAATCTGCTCTGATTTATGACCGTATAATATCCAATCACCATTTGGAGAAATTTTTATTGGCGCATGGTTATCTACCACAATAATTTTTTCTTCTTGTCCCGTCGTAATATTGAATGAAACAAGAGTATATCCATCACGGTAGTTAAAGAAATCTCCACTACGAAATGGGCGAAGATAGTAAAAGAGGTTATCTGAATAGGCATGAAATGGCACCCACCACTGCTCAGAAAACGTATTTAATACAGGCACTTTTGTTTCATTAATTTTTTCACCTTTTTCATAGAAACGATAAATGGAATGTTCATCAGTAGGTGAGTTAACCTTAACTGTTACATATTTATCATTTTGAAACGAAAGAAAAGCCAAAATCTCATCGTCTACTTTTTGCTTTTCCTTTGTATGAATATTATAAGAAACTAAAGGTGCATAGTAGCTTGGCTCATACGGCCAGTCTAAAAAGCCAACTTCATCTTCTGTTAGCCATTGAAAATACGTTTGTTCAATTTCTAATTGGGCTAATGACTGTTCTCCAATCGATAGATGATACACATAGTATTCCCAATTAGGAAGGAAAGCTACGATAAGTAATTCATCCTCCTCATATTGACTCCAGTAAATTGTGTAATCCTCTCCAATATCATCAAATTGATACCTAACTTGTCCCTCACTATCAACAATGTATAAAGGGGATTTTTCACTTTCCAAAGAAATAGTTTGGATAGCAAATAGACTATAATCCTTATTTGCCTCTACATACAGCACAGGCTCATCAACTTCAAAAAATATAGTATTATCTCCTGTGTACAAGTCAAACCTTTGTATGATGGATAAACCATTTTCATCTTTCAAGTATAAAAGTTCACGATCACTATACCATTCACTAACTTCAACAAAGCTATATGGATTCACATTTAATGTATGTATGTCCTGTTTGAAAGAAGGTGCAAAAGCGATCTTTTCTTTCACAATTACATGTTCGTAAGCGGGCATTGGACGAACTTCAGTAGAAGGCTGACAAGCAGTAAATAGAAAAAGGATAATAATTAGAAATACAAAAGCTTTTATCAACTTACCCACCCTCTATTTAATTCCCATAATTTTTTTTCGTTTGCATCTAAATCTTGACCTTATTTTCTGTAGTATTATCTCATTTATTAACATGTTGAACAATGAATAACAAAAGGATTTTTTTATAATTTTTTCACACTTTTGTCATACACCTCTCGTTATGTTGAAGCATACAAATATTTTGAGGATAGAGCGATAATGTAAAAGGGGTGCCCCAAAAGGTTGTTATTTACCTTTTGGGACACCCCCAAAGCAATGCGGAGTCGCTACATGTTTTGAAGTCATACTGTGAGTGGTTTTCTCATAAGATGACGAGTAGCGTAAGGAGTCATTGCCATGAATTCACACTTTTGAGACAGCCTCGGTTTAGAAGCTAGTTATAAATATATTTTGCCCCAGCTATACCTGGATTTGTCATTTCTTTCGGGTCTAATATTACATTTAACTCTTCCTCTGATAAAATACCACGTTCTAAGCATATTTCCCTTACCGGTCTGTCTGTTTGAATTGCTTCTTTCGCAATTCTTGTTGCTACTTCATAACCAACGTGAGGGTTAATTGCTGTAATGATCCCAACACTTCTTTCAACCATGTTTCTGCAATGCTCAATATTTGCAGTTAAGCCTTCAATTGCGTATTTTCGGAATACACCAATTCCGTTTTGCAATATTGATAGTGATTGAAGGAGATTGAAAACTAACACTGGCTCCATTACGTTTAATTCTAATTGACCTGCTTCTGATGCCATGCTTATCGTGTGATCATTTCCAATGACTTGGAATGAAATTTGATTAATGACCTCACACATAACTGGATTTACTTTACCTGGCATGATTGATGAACCAGGCTGTCTAGCTGGTAAATTGATTTCATTTAAACCAGTTCTCGGACCTGAACTCATTAGACGTAAGTCATTTGCAATTTTTGATAAGTTAATTGCCATGATTTTCAAGGCGCTTGAAAGCTCTGTATAAGCATCTGTATTTTGAGTAGCATCTACTAAATCCTCTGCTGTTTTAAAAGGCATTTCAGTTATTTCAGACAGGTATTTTGACACTTTTTTGATATAATCCGTTTTTGCATTTAATCCAGTACCTACAGCTGTCGCACCCATATTAATTTCATATAGATGACTTAACGAGCCGTTTAATCTACTTAGGTCTCGAGTTAACACTCGGCGATACGCACCGAATTCTTGACCTAAGCGAATTGGAACAGCATCCTGTAAATGAGTTCTACCCATTTTAATAACATCATCAAATTCTTTCTCTTTTTCCTTCATCGCTTCTATTAGTTGTTCAAGTGCTTTTGTTAAGCCTTTAGCTAAATTTAAGCATGCAATATGAATCGCTGTCGGAAAGGCATCATTCGTCGATTGGGCCATATTTACATGAGTATTTGGACTGACCTTCACATACTCACCCTTCTTACCACCCAATAATTCAATTGCACGATTGGCAATTACTTCATTAGCATTCATATTAAAAGAAGTACCTGCTCCACCTTGAATTGCATCGACAATAAAATGGTCATTGTATTTCCCTTCTACTACTTCCTCTGATGCACTAGCAATCGCTTCTGCAATTTTATCATTTAATACTCCAACATCTTTGTTCGCTAATGCAGCAGCCTTTTTTACAAACCCGAAAGCTCTAATTAATTCTTCATGTGGTGGATAGCCTGTAATTGGAAAATTCTCTTTTGCACGCATCGTCTGGATTCCATAATAAGCATCAGCTGGAACCTCTTTTTCACCTAATAAATCTCGTTCAACACGATAGTTCGCCATAGTATATTCCCCTCGCATTATAAAAGCTTTTAGCTAAATCAAATGTTTAAACCGAAAAGTCGGCTTTCCTAGAAATAACAACTTACGTAACAAAGTGTATTTCTGTAAAAACAAACAACTTAATTGTACCAAAGTAGTTCATTTTTCGCACTAACTTAGATTTCACTAATTGCTTATTACCCTTACTCTTTCCATTAGAATCCTATCTTACTACCCTCTTTTCAGAGATTTTCTTATTATTATTTTATGTATTGACGGGGAGATAGTGAGTAAAATACCGCTAGTCACAGTCTATTTTAACAACGTAACATATCCATTTATTTAAACGTTTCTTTCGCCAACCATGCTCCTCCAATAACACCTGCATCATTACCTAAAGTAGCTATAGTAATATTAAAGCTTTGTGAGACTCTAGAAAGAGCAAACTGTTGAAAATAGTGATTCAAAGGTTTTAATAAAAGAGCTCCTGCCTTCGAAACGCCTCCACCGATTACAATTTTTTCAGGATTTAAAGAATTAGCTAAATTAGCTATCACTAAACCTAAGTGGAAAGCCATTGTATCAATCACTTCTGTAGCCCACTGATCATTTTGTTTTGCTGCTTCAAAAATATCTTTACTTGTGAGTCTTCCTCTTTGAGTAAATACATTCTTTAATATACTTTGTGTTCCTTTTCCGTTTAAGCCTTCCGTAGCCATACGGGATAGTCCTGTAGCAGAAGCAATTGTTTCGATACATCCTGTTTTACCACAATTACATGCTATTCCACCCTTTGGTACGGCTGTGATATGACCTATCTCACCAGCCATTCCGTTTACCCCATGAACAATTTGCCCATTTGCAATGATTCCTCCACCAACACCTGTTCCTAGTGTGATGCATAATAAATTCTTCGAACCATCTCCTGCTCCACGCCACATCTCACCTAAAGCAGCAATGTTGGCATCATTATCAACGATTACAGGTAAACCAGATTCTACCTCAAGGCGGTCCTTTAAAGGGAATTCCTTCCAACCAATATTTACAGCACTATAGATATAGCCTGTTTCCATATTAATAAATCCAGGTGCCCCTAACCCAATCCCTCGTAGCTTTTCTTTTGTTTCACCAAGCTCATCTAGATGTTTATCAATCGATTTTGTAATCTCTGTCGTAATAAACTTACCTTCTTCTGATGTATTCGTTCGAATCTCCCATTTTTTTATAATGTCGCCATATTTATTTACAAACGCCACCTTAATTGACGTACCACCTATATCGACTCCTGCCAACCACTGTTCTACCATCTTAATCACCTTTAATTACAGTATTTTCTCTTTTTTCCTGTCTTAGAATTAATAAAGCTTGCTGATACGTTTTCACATCTACTAGTTCCATCGTATACAATTCTCGTATCTCTTCTTCCATTAACTCTAAATCGTTCCCTCTATTACGCGTATAAATAAAGATGCCATACTGCTTTAATAATTGTTGAATATCGTACATTGTTTTCATATTTTCACCTTCTGTGTTCTGCTTATTCAAAGAAATAATCATTCAACTTTTTGAACACACCTATTATAGTGCAACTTGAAAATATCATGCAATGACTCATACAAATTTCAATACTACAACAAGAAGTAGCCAGACTAAGGGGAAGAATGGTAAAAATGGAATTCTCCACATTTTCTTAACGAATTCCAATTGAAGAATCGCCCCTCCAATGATAGCACCGAGTAATAACAAAACCGCCACTAATAGAAACAGCCGACTCATTTCAAGTAACGCCCACTCTACTCCAATAATAAAAAACAATAAGATTAGTACTCCCCATAATGTTTTATCTTCTGAATGAAAAAAGCCTAATGTAGGATGAAAACGAACGATACATAAAGCAATAAAAGCAAGACAGATAATAGCAACAATAATCTCCCCAATACGTGGTGAAAGCCAATGAGTTATTAAAGAACCAGAAATCATTCCTAAATAGCCTGCCATACCAAACAATATTGCCACTAAAAAGAAAAGCATTTGATTTGGCATCATTCTTTTAGAAATGAAAACTCCTCCTAAACCTATTCCAACAAAAAGTAGAAAAAAGCATGCTGCAATCCACGTAAACATACTCACCCTCCTTATGACAAATAAAAACTCCAACAAATAAACAAACTACTGAAGTGTATTAAAAGCTTTTTTATACGCTGTCTATGGTTTACTATATGTATAAGACTCCTGTTTAGGACAAGAAATAAGAACTTATTGAAGGGGGATAAAGATTTGTCAAACAAAGTAAACGAAATACTTGAAAGAGGAATTTACGGAACTCCTGAAACATTACCAGAGGAGAGAAATATTTTTCTTTCTACTATTGTGGAACGAATCTATCTTGCATTAACGAAAAAACAAGTCATACACAAGGGGATGTATGATGAGGCAGTACGTTTTCTTAATAATAAAAAAGACATTCGACTATTCATCAATGGAAATTTGTCGTACCACCTTTATTCAAATTACGTAAAAGAGGCAAACAAAAACAACGTACCTTTCACCGTTGTAAATGATCAAAACAATTCACCATTTGGTCTTGTTATTGCTAGTGACCGTACGGCTGTTAATCATTCTGATATTTATATAAAAGATGACTACTTTCACCGTGAAATGAATGAGCTAAAATAATCTAATAATTTAAAACGAAAAGCTAAAAAAGGTATTGTCAAATGGTTAGTTCACCATTTTGACAATACCTTTTTTAATTCAGGTAAGCAACTTATCGATCTGGATCAGTTGGGTGGATTGCAGACGGTCTTCTGTTTTTTAAAGGCATCGCTGCACGGAATAGCACATCTCTGAAGGGACGATATGAAAATGGTAGAAACGGCCATAAATATGGTGTTTCAAACACTTTCATTCGAGCTAAGTAAATAATATACACCGTTGTCCCTATAACAAATCCACCTAAACTAAATATCGCAGTTGCAATAAGAAGTAGAACTCTAATAAATCTATTAGCAAGACTCATTTCATAACTTGGAGTAGCAAAGGAACCAATAGCTGCTGCAGCTAAATAAAGAACAACTTCTGGTGAAAATAATCCAACATTTATTGCCACCTCACCAATCAATATAGCAGCCACTAAACCTAATGCGGTGGCAAGAGCGTTAGGTGTATGAATGGCGGCCATCCTCAGCATCTCTATACCAACCTCAGCAATCAGAAATTGCGCATAAAGAGGGACTCTTCCTTCCTCTGCTAATCCAATATAATCAAGCCCTACTGGTAGCATCCATTCATTAACCGCTAAAAGATACCATAAAGGCATTAAAAAAATGGACGCCCATACAGCTATAAAACGAACCATACGAAATGATGCACCGATAATTGGCTTTTGACGATACTCTTCTGCATGCTGTAAATGGTGCCAAAACGTAGTAGGAGTTATCATGACACTTGGAGAACCGTCAACCATAATAATGACGTGTCCCTCAAATAAATGACTAGCTGCCACATCAGGTCGTTCTGTGTAACGTACTAACGGATAAGGATTTAGGTTTTGTCCAAAAATAAATTCCTCAATTGTCTTATCCCCCATCGGTAATCCGTCAGTATCTATACTTTCAATAGACGTACGAAGTTCTTCGATAATTTTAGGGTCTGCAATATCTTCTATATAAGATAAACAAATATCTGTTTTTGAACGACGCCCTACACGTAAATATTCGATTCGAAATGTACGGTCGCGAATTCTTCTTCTTGTGAGGGCTGCATTTTCTACTAATGTCTCAACAAATCCATCCTTCGCTCCTCTTATTACCTGCTCTGTGTCGGGCTCTTCAGGACCTCGAACAGGATACGTACGTGTGTCAATGAGAATAACTTCCTCTAGTCCCTCTACAACGAGAGCAGCAGGACCTGCTAATACTTCATCGACCACTTGGTCCAAATCATCATTCGTATCGATTTCTATGTAAGGAATCTTAGATTTTACTAATTTCTTTAGCGGATCAACACCCAAATCCTCTGCTTTCAGCTGCATAAGCTCTCTTTGAATTTGAGTTAACGCCTCATCTTTCCCAAATCCATCTACCAGAAATAATGCCATTTTTCGTTCAGCATATTCTAAATCCAGCTGAATCATATCGAAGCTTTTGTCAACACCAAGCTCTTTTTTCAAAAAGGCTATATTTTCATCAAGTGTAGGTGAGACAGGATGCTCAATTTGTTTTTTCTTCATGGTGATCACCTCCATTGTCATTGTTTGCAATTTTTATAATAAAAATGCAACATCAGACGAATGTTGGATGTACATATTAAATGGGTGCTCAGAAGTTTCACCTCATGAGCACCCCATACTTATTTAGTTTTAGGACACACCATTATTTTGAGTGTGTAATGACGTTTCTTGCTCCTTACGTACAAGTATCAAATAAATAACCACTGCCCCGAAAGTACAAAGGGCTACAGCTATTGCCATCGGTAATGCCGTTTCACTTCCACCTATTCCTACAAAAGGAGCTACTGCTCCTCCAATCGTGAATTGCAATAATCCTATTAATGCCGAAGCACTTCCAGCGTTTCTACCTTGTTGTTGCAAGGCTAACGAAAAGCAAGTCGCATTAATTAGACCAACACTTGAAATAGCAATAAATAATGAAAGAAAAATTGGGAGTAACCCTGCACCTACTAATGTAAAAGTAAGTAACAAAAAGCCTCCACTCACAGCAAACAAGAGTCCTCTTCGTAGTAATACCGTTTCCCTTACTTTACCAGCTAAACGACCAGCTACTTGACTAGCTATAATAATACCAGCCGCATTACAAGCAAAAAACAGGCTATACATCTGCGGTGAAACCCCAAATATATTTTGAAACACAAAAGGAGAACCCGCAATATATGCAAACATAGCTGCTGTAATAAGGGCTTGCGTTAAAGCATACCCCATAAAAGGACGACTTCTTACAAGTCCCTTAAATGTCGAAAATGTGTTTTTTATACCACTCTGTAAACGATTTTCATTAGACAATGTTTCTGGCAAAAGAAATAGAACAATTACAAGCAAGATAAAACCGATAGTTGTCAGAGTAAGAAAAATACCTCTCCATGATGAAAATTGCAACAATAGCCCACCTATAATGGGAGCAAGTATAGGTGCAGCACCCATTACAAGGGTTAATAGAGCAAATTTCTTCGTTAATTCAGGTCCTGAATACAAATCACGAACGCACGCACGAGCAATAACAATTCCTCCTGCCCCTGCTAGACCTTGAATAAACCGTAAAGAGATTAAAGCATAAATAGATGGTGCGAACGTACATAGTAAAGAAGAAATAGTATATATAGTTAAGGCAATAATAAGTGGTTTTTTCCGCCCTTTTATATCACTTATCGTACCGAAAATTAACTGACCTACAGCAAGACCAAGGAGACAAGCCGTTAAACTTAGCTGTGTAAAAGATGAAGTTGTTTGTAAATCTGATGTTAAGATTGGGAAAGCAGGTAAATACATATCAATAGTCAATGGACCAAAGGCAGTTAAAGCTCCAAGCAAAAATATTAACCATGTACGATTCAAATAGACAGATGAAATGGAATTTAGACTTTCTTCACTTTTCACTTATACCTACTCCCTTTAATAGCAGTGTGTATATTTCACTAAATCCTTCTAGTTTTTGCGCTAGTCAATCGTTATTTCCCCTAGCATAATTAACGCTTGTAAAGTCAAAAACAACTGATAACTAACATGAGGATTTCGAAGCTCTTGTGAAATTAATGTCTCGATTTTTTTGATTCTATATCTCAATCCTGTCATTGATAGTGCAAGTTCCTCCATTGTTTTTTCGAGGTTCCCACCATTTTCTAGAAACACATAAAGGGTTTTAATCAATTCAGTTTTTTTATAATTACTATTTTGATATAACGGACCTAAAAGTAGTTCCCCTTTCTTTTTTATTTCATTTTCATTTTCTGAATTGACTAAAATCCCTACGACACCAAGTTCCTCAAATAAGACAACCTTATTATTACTTGTCGCTACTCGTAACGAAGAAACCGCTTCATCATAATACTCAGACGCTCTATTGATTTTTGACGCCTTAGAACTCACACCGACTTTACAGAGTAAATGAGGATATTGTTTATTTAACCTCTTTACATATTTCTTCAAGTGCTTAGACAAATCTTCATTACTTAGAAATTCCGTTTGAATTAGTATTGTCACCTTATTCATGCGCTGGCCTATTAAGACATTAAACTTTCCCTTATAAAACGTTAGAGTTTCTTCAAGTAGCTCTTCATTTAGTTGCAAATCATTTTCTACATTTCCATGAATATTTTCATAGGATAATAAGACGAGATGAAATGGTTGATCCAAATCAAGGTTTATGTAACTACCACGTTTCAATATTTCTTTCTTTGATGTGAACTGCTCACTGATTAACTGCTCTAAAAAATATCCCTTCATCCTTTCTACTGCGTCAAAACTCGTCTTTTCATTCAAAAGATATAGTGAACAAACAGTCGCCACTCGTTCTAAAATCATCATATCAATTTCTGGATATTCTTCTTGTTTTTCTTGGTAAATAAAAGAACAATATCCAAACTTCTTCACATGTAACATAATTGGTGCGACTAAACGATCATGTAAGGTACTATGTATACTTAGCGTGTTAGAAAAAGACTTGACTTGTTTTTTCTTCATATACTCTTTTATATCTTCATTTATTTCATGAAATTCATTCATTTTAATGCCCGAATAAGCCAACTCACGAAAATTTGTATCTTCTATAATAATAGGGATATCTGTAATTTCAAAAATAACATCTGCAATTGATTGTAACCCATAGCCATTAATAATTTGTTCTGTTAATTTTTTGTCAATTTTCCATGTTTTTAATAAGTTATTCCGTTCTTCTAACAGTTTCTCATACGTTAATTGCAACTCTTTAACTATTGAAGAATTTTCATAATATTTCAGTTCATCCGTAACCTCATGGCCCCAATCATGTAATGTCTTTCCTACATATTTGCATTCACTATCTCCCATTCCCTTACAAGAAACTTCAACAAAAATAACTGGTTGTTTACTAATCGTTGAATAATAACCGCTTGCATACCCGACAAGCGTATGACATATCGGGGATGCAGAATAACCAAATTGACGGAGGTGTTCTTCTGCCTCATACGAGTTTAGCCATGCTCCTTCTACGTGAACAGAGGTAACACTTCCATCTGTATCATGCTCAAGATGAAACATGGACCTTTTTACTTTAGTATAGCCTTTCGCCATATGTAAAATAGGGCCTTGTTTCAATGTCTCTTCCATCGATTCCAACCCTATCTCTAGTACTTTCTCCGCATCATTGGTACCAAGATTCCATCCATACCGAATGAGAAAGCCTTTCATACGGTCCATTCCTATGTTCTCAATCAGCTCTTTCCGTAATAAACCGAAAATAGAGGATGACGTTAATACCATACGCTCCCCATGTAAGTAAATCCCTCCATCTTCTTCAGCTATCGTTTGAATTTGTCTATTCTCCACTCTAACACCTTCTTCAGAGAAACAATATTTATGTCGCAATAGTTTAAATATTCCATAACAATAGGATAGCATGTAAGTTCGATTGCTACATTATAAATATTAAAAAAGTACCTAATGCCTTTGAGACATTAGGTAAAATATTTTCTAGGTCAATTTAATGGGAGAGTGTATATAATTCTTGCGGAACAAACTAAATGAATCAGCTTTGTACCGCAAGTGCGTTTTTTACATTATTTAAAAAGCTCTACATCTTGTAAAGCCATTTCCTCTAAGAATTTATCAACTAATGCCGTTTCCTTATCTTTATTTGCCATTAGATAAGCAATCGCTGTCATTCTATAAGAGTCTAATAGGTAGAAGCGCTCATAAAGCTCACCGCGGCTCCCCATATCTGAACCAATGAAATCCCACGCTAGACGGAATAGACGGATCTTTTCTTCTGCTGGTGCATTACGAGCTTGGTAATATTTATCAATATACTCACGTAATGGCCCTTCCATATCAGCCTTACTTGGCGTAAGCATGAATCCACCTCCACCAATTAGACGAATCAATTCCATAGCTCGAGGAATCCATTTAGGCATTAAGCCACGCAAAGCTATTAGTGGTTTTTCATCTGGTACATAAATTCCATCAAGAACAGTCGATGATCCTTCTATAGCAGCAACTAATCCAGAACGAGTCATTTCCATCATCGTCCAAATTTCACCAAGCTTCTCTTGAACATGGTCAAACTTATTAACACCATTCATATCGGCAATTTTATGACCAAGTCCAAAAATGAACTCAAGCTTTGTTAGGGCTCTTGTCATCGCTTGGAATACAATATACGCTCTCCAATTTGTCGCATCTGTTAGATCACGATATAATTCAGTATCCCCATCTAAGAATACTCTTTCTTTCGGAATATGAACATCATCAAAGATAACAACTGCATCCATCTCATCAAAACGACTTGATAGTGGATAGTCAAATTTATCACGTTGTTTACTATATGAGTCACGACATAAAAATTTAAGCCCAGGTGTCTCCATTGGCAAGGCAAAGCAAAGGGCATATTTTTTATCCTCAGGACGTATACCTTTTCCACCAGCAGATGGGTAAACCGTTAATTCATCTGAAAATGGAGCTAATGTCGCTAACATTCGTGCACCGCGAACGATAATTGAATCCTCAGTTTCACCAACCTTATGAAGTGCCACATCCCCTTCACCTTGCTGAACCTCTGGTATTGAACGGTCCACTTGAGGATTGATAATTGAATGAGTTAAACATAGATCATTTTCTCTTATATAGTTAAAGTAGTTTTCTAAATTTTTTGCTCCTTGCTCATTGCCATTTCTTCTCCACACATCAAGTCTACTAGCATAGCAAGCAAATGTTACATTTAAGTAGTCAGGGCTTCTTCCCATAATACCAGCTGAAGACTCTGCCCAGATTTTTGCTGTTTGTTGGATTCGTTTTAAATCTTCTTTACTTCTCGGAATCATGAATGAAGTTCCAACTTTATCACCAGTTATCGGTGATTCAGTTAACATGATATCAGCGTTCTCATGCTGCAAATCATATAATCGAGCAATTGAATGGGCAGCCCCTTCGAATTCTGGATGATTCGTAACATCTTTAATTCTTTCACCATTCAACCAAATTTCCCTGTTATCATTTCTTAATCCTTCTAAAAACTGCGCTCCAGTACGTGCTGGCATATTATCATCTCCTTAGTTTAAGTAATTATGAGAAATTGTTATCAACTTACAATCTGCTTTAAACTAGCTCTTAGGTGATGTAAACATTTTCAAAATATTTCGATAACTCTTCTTACGTCTTATAGTAATGAATTCTACAAAAGATTACTACGTCAATAACTAGTTAAAAACTTAAAATATTCAGATAGAAACTTACTAAAATAATAAATACCTTAACCTTACAAAACATTGACGATAGTATGTAAAACCAATATAAAAAAAGGAGGTTGTCTAGGAACAACCTCGAATCAATATGCGGAGTGGCTACATTTTTGAGATGTCTACTATGAGTGGATTTTTCATAGTAGGACAAGTAGAGTACGGTGCAAATAACTTTTAATACAGCCGCCTCCTTATTATTCAACAATGTCAGATAACAAATAATGATAAAGCAAACTAGATGTATTCTTCAATGAATCAAAATGAGTTCTTTCATGTGCATGAGAAGCATCAATTCCTGGTCCTACTAATCCATGGATAATATCATGACCAGCACGAATTGCCGCTGATGCATCTGAGCCATAGAATGGATAAATATCTACTGCGTAATTTAATTGATTTGTCTTTGCAATGTCTACTAGGTTCTTTCTCAGCTTTAAATTGTAAGGTCCACTAGAATCTTTCGCACAAATAGAAACACAATATTCTGTTGTTGCTTGACCATCACCAATAGCTCCCATGTCTACAGCTAAATATTCAACAGTTTCTTCAGGAATATTTGAATTTCCACCATAACCAATTTCCTCATTATTTGAAATCAAAAAGTGTGTTGTATAAGGAAGCGTCAGTTGATGCTCCTTTATTAATGTTATTAAATGCAATAAAATTGCGACACTAGCTTTATCATCAAGATGCCTTGATTTTACAAATCCGCTTTCTGTTACTTGAAAACGAGGATCAAACGAAACAAAGTCTCCAACCTCAATCCCAAGCTCTTTCACTTCTTTGTCAGTTGTCACTTGCTCATCAAGACGAATCTCCATATTTTTTTCGTCACGTTTTGCTTCTCCTGCATCTTTATAAACATGGACTGATGATTGATGAATGACAATCGTTCCTGTAAAAGTACTCCCATCACTCGTTTCAATTTCACAATATTCTCCTTCTACAGCGTTCCAACGAAATCCACCTATCATTGCTAGCTTCAAACGACCATCATTCTTTATTTCCTTTACCATCGCTCCCAGTGTGTCTACATGGGCAGTTAACATTCTTTGTTTCTCTTTCTCTTTCCCTTCTATTGTAACAATAAGGCCGCCCTTACGATTTCTTTTCATTTCAACGCCTAGCGGTTCTAATAATCTTTCTACAGCCGATATGACCTTTTCTGTGTTTCCAGAAGGACTCGGAATTTCAACTAATTTTTTTAATATTTCAATGATTGAGTTGTGATTGATTTGATTCATTTATAACAACCTCTCTTATTTTTTCATATTTTTGTTACTGGCTTCATAGATTGTAGACAAACAAGGGCTGTCCATTGGAGGGAAAAGCATGCACAGAAATAACGTATTATCAGTGATTGCGTTGACAATTGTTTCAATAGGTTTTGTATTATTCTTTTATATAGATCATCCACCTCATACGCGAGAAACATTAACACACTTTCCACACGATCCTGGAGTTCAATACACTGATGCTACCACTTCATTGAAAGTTCTACTTCTAGAAGATGAGGATGAATATACTCTAGAATGGGATACCACTTCCACATTAGACGAAGTTGCCTATTTACGACATGATATCTCCTTGTTATTTGAGGATGGTCGTTTAAAAGATACTATGTCTAGTTGGAAAGAAGAGAGCGAAGCTATCTCAATGAATGAAAAGATTAATGGTGAAGACAGTGGTCATTATGAAGCAATTAGCTTCCACCATTCAGAACTTCATTACCCTAATGACGAAATAAAAAGCCGCCAGAAAATGAGCTATGACGAGTTGTATATAATTGATTCACCTTTTACACCTTTAACATCCTTTAAGGTACCGGCATCAGAAGAAGACATCGAAAGTAAGCGAATACTAGATTATATCGTAAAACAGCAATTAACATATGTTTGGGAGGAGCTTCTAGAATACTATAACATTCCTAAAGACACCTATAAAAAAATCCCTCTTACTGAACTACATATGTACGAAACAAAACCACTTCCTAGCCTAGATGAAAAACAAACAACGAAGGTCCTAGGCTCAATATGGGAGGGGATTTATAAACATTATGTACTCGGTGTAAGCAAGCATGAGGGGGAGGTTATCGATCCAATTGGAAGTTCAGTACCACTCATTCTACTGCCTCATGAAAACGACCATTTTATCGTTGTCTTTAAAACAGCAGAAGGTGAAAGGGTTCAACTCCTTCAAACACTTTCACCGTGAACATTTAATAATAGAGGTTATACAAAAAGATTTTGCGATACGACTTTTGTATAACCTCAACTTATTTCCTCATCGTTTATCATTCGTTCTTCTAGTTTCTCCTTGATTTCTTGATACAGTTCTTCATTTGGCTCTAATTGAATTGCTGTCGAAACAGATTCATAAGCCTTTTCAACTTCCCCTAATTCACTATAAACTAACGCTAAATTATAATGAGCCTCGTGAAATGTTCTCCTTTTTTGAATTGCAATTAACAAGTTCTCTTTTGCATCTTCAAAATACTCTAAATGAGCTTCTGAATATGCTAATAGAAAGTAAGCTTCTGGTATATCCACTCCCTCATCTACTGCATTCTTTAATAATGGATATGCTCGTTCGTTTTCTTCCTGTTGTAAATATTCCTGTGCAATTTGAACATAAACTAACGGAGTCCCTCTTTTATCTTCATTAATGAATCCAAAACCAAGAAGGGAAGCAAATAGAATGACTGTTAGAATGAAGAAAGGTACTTGCCTCCATGATTTCTTGTGCTTCGGTAAATGTAAAAAGCTAGTAGCAAGAAATCCTCCGATTAAGCCACCAATATGTGCTCCGTTATCAATCATCGGGACAACAAAACCAAAGATTAGATTAATCACAAGAATGATTATTACACTCATCCCAATCGTTCTAAAAAATAATGTTTTATGAATAAGTCCAAAATATAATAATGCTCCAAAACAGCCAAAAATCGCTCCTGATGCACCAGCTGATATTTGATTATTAAGGGCAAAGCTAGCGACTGAGCCGAATAAACCAGCAATAAAGTAAATAATAAAGAATCTTTTCGATCCATATATCCGTTCAACAACTCCACCTAAATAAAAAAGTGCTAATGAGTTCATAAAAAAGTGCAATAACCCTATATGTAAAAACATAGCAGAAACAAAGCGCCACCACTCACCCTCAATAATAAGCGGGTTATATTTCGCACCAAATTCTATTAATGTCAAAATTCTCGTGCTTCCACCATTCAATTCAAGGACGATAAACATCACTAAATTTAAAATTAGAAACAAGTATGTAAACAGCGGCTTTCCAAAAGTAAAAAGAGATCTTTCCTTTTCTAAACGTGCTTCTGCTGTCGCTTTTACGATACTTGAAAGAGCTTCTATTTGTTCATACTCGTTTTCGTTAGTCCCTGCCCACTCTGTGAGTGGTGGAGCTGCTAACTCTATTCGATTATAGAGACTTGCTACTTCCTCTTCCTTTTCTTCAACATTAGCAGGAATAATTGTTGTCTTTATTGTCATCTTTGCCTTCTCTTGGCTAGGCTCGTCTAACAGATGCTCCCATGAATCAACTGGTGTATACATCGAAACATAGATGTTTTCACAATGTAACTTTCGAGTTCCCAATTGTTTACGAAGGAAATCAAATTTACGGTTAGCCGTTTCTAATTCTTTCTTTAGCCAGTTTGCCCAATCGATATCATAACGAACAAGTCTAATGATACGTTTTTCCTTCCCATCCTCTTGCTCAAGCCATATTTCCCGCTTATCAGGGCTTATTTCAATTACCCTCATATTATTATCAATGACAAGATTATGGACTAACTGAAAATAAAATAAGTCATGACGAACAACGTCCATCTACTCATCCTTTCAAATGATTTTCTACTATTATTAACTCCTTTACCTCTGCCAAAGAACTACATGTAGCAAAAGGAATATGATCCGTTGTTGGTTTCTGTTCACGCGTATTCAAGTACACAGCATCCCACCCTGCATTCATTGAACCTACTACATCATGTTCCCATGAATCACCTACATATAACAAAGTGTGTTCAGATCCGAGCTCCAGCTGTTCCTTCACATAATCAAACATTTCTTTATTCGGCTTTGAAAGTCCTACTTCTTCTGAGATAAAAAAAGACCTTATATCCATTTCTATCCCTAATCGCTTGATTTTTCGATACTGTGTACTAGCTGATCCATTTGTGATAATAGCTGTTTCAAACGAATTTTCTTTTAATAATGAAAATATTGAGTCTAGTTCAGGATAAGGCTCACTAAATCGGTCAACTACACGATAGTAATGATTTTGGAAGTAGTCCGCTTCCTCGCAACTATAAGGAAGGTTCATATGAGTTACCGTTTCATAATATCGTAATCGTCTATATGTTTGGCTATCAACCTTTTTATCTTCAAATAATGACCAATATTTATCACAATTGGATTTAAAAATGGTAAACCATTCGTCAATGTCAACAACCGAACTTATTTTACCCTGTTTATACCAACGATCAGATAAGTCTTTAAAGCAATAACATACAGCTTTTTGGAATGCAGTTTCATGACTGAATAGTGTATTGTCTAAATCAAAGCAAATCGCATGCCACCGTTTCATCTAATACACTCCCTCTTTATTTTATAACATGTTTAGCATCATTACGAACTTCACTAATCTAAAGAACAAAATCCGTTAAGCGGTCTTTTGTTTAAAGCAATGTGCGGATCCACTACCTGTTTTAAAGTATAGTGACAAGTGGGTTTCTTGGCGCTATACGCGTAGCCATTGCCCTTCTTTGAATAAGCTTTCATTTTTATCCACAGTTTAAGTGTTTTGTAATTTCGTTAAGCCATTTAAAAGACCCTTGCTTCACTTAATCAAGGGTCTACGTCTCTTATACATTCATCTATTCGTTTCTGGTGTTTTAAACATATTGCTCATCATATTATTACGGACAAATGGTATTTGCATCGTATATGATACAACCGCTCTTCTTATCCATCTTTGACTAAGTACGAAGTTAAGTACTCTATAACGGTAACGAAAAAGAAAATAGCCTGAAGCGATTAATGGTAACATTGAAAATAAACGTCCTATCACAATCATCCCTCCTCTCTAATACTTTGTCTAAAATTGATATACTTTATCCTCAACGAAAAAATTTCCTTAAAAAAAGTTGATGTAAAAAGTTATTATTAACTTTTTACATCAACTTCTTTCTTACTATGCTTTGAATACAGGTGCCATAGCTTGTTTCAGAACATTTGCTGAGTGTTCTAGCTTTTTCTGTTCAGCATCATCTAGCTTTAGCTCTAGCACTTCTCGAATTCCATTTCTGTTCACAATAGCAGGAACACCAATGTAGATATCATCTAAATTATATTGCCCTTGTAATAGCGTTGAAACCGTTAAAACAGAATTTTCATTTCGTAGGATAGCCCTCGTTAAACGAACAAGCCCCATCGCAATAGCGTAATACGTAGCCCCTTTTCTCTCAATAATATGATAGGCTGCATCGCGAACATTAATAAAAATGTCATCTAAGTCTTTCATTGAGCGATTTGTATTATGATCCTCTAAATAGCTTAAAATCGGACGTCCACCAATATCCGCATGACTCCATACAGGCAACTCGGTATCACCGTGCTCTCCCATAATGTAAGCATGAACATTTCGAGAATCTACATCAAAATATTGTCCTAGTAAGAAACGGAAACGTGCAGTATCTAATATTGTTCCTGAGCCAATTACTCTCTCCATAGGAAGTCTAGAAAACTTCCATGTAGCATAGGATAGAATATCTACTGGGTTAGTTGCGACAATAAAGATTCCGTCAAAGCCAGAGGCCATGATATCAGAAACAATCCCTTTGAAAATTTTAGTATTCTTCTCGATTAAATCTAACCTTGTTTCTCCTGGACCTTGATTTGCCCCAGCTGTTATGACAACTAAATCAGCATCTTTACAATCAGAATAATCTCCAGCCCAGATTTTCATCGGGGATCCAAAAGGCATACCATGATTCAAGTCCATCGCATCCCCTTCAGCTTTTGCTTTGTTTAAATCAATCAATACCATCTCATCAACGACACCTTGATTTAATAAAGCATAAGAATAGCTCGAACCTACAAACCCTGTTCCAACGATAACAACACGAGTTCCTTTTCCACGTTCAATAATAATAGCCACCTCCTTAATTGCTAATTGCTAATTGCTAATTGCTAATTGCTAATTGCTAATTGCTAATTGCTAATTGCTAATTGCTAATTGCTAATTGCGCAGCTGATAAATCAGCCGCGACAATTAGCACAAGACCTTTCTAGCTTTGCTAGAACATCAAAACCTTCAATTCGCCATTTGCAATTCGTAATTCTAAATTATTCATTAACCATTAACCATTATTATTATTCTTCTTACACTACGAACCAATATATCTAGAATAAATAACCTTCGCTCTACTTACATCCTCAGTCCCCTGTACAAGTACTCGCCCATCTGAAAACATTACAATTCTTTCTCCCTCTTGTAAAAAAACACGTAGTAAAAACGGGGTTTTTTGCACTTCAGCCACAGCACCTAATTTGTCTGCCCACTTATCAAGGTTAAAAGATTTTTCAGCATGTATTTGAACTGTTTCTCTACCACATAAAGAGGTAACTGTATCTTTATTCTCAATATTTAATGCAGGATATTCCTTTTCCTGACACGTAGGGCAATGTGCTTCTGGTTTATTAAACTTCATCTCAAACTGATGGAACTTCCATAAATCAAATGTTAATAAACTATTACGATATGAGCTTTCTGCATCAACTAAATATTTTAACGCCTCTACAACTTGATAAGAAGCTACAATATCTACTACTGGAGAAATAACACCTATCATATCGCATGTTTGTCCACCTGTATCTCCTTGTTTAATAAAACATCGCAGACATGGTGTTTTACCTGGTATAAACATCGCAGACATACCTCTAGAACTAACTGCCCCCCCGTACACAAATGGAATATTATGTTTGAAACAAGAGTCATTAAGTAAAAACCTTGTTTCAAAATTATCAGTTCCATCTAAGACGATATCCACATCACTAATTAACTCTTCAATATTATGTATGTTCACATCTGTAACTATTCCTTCAATAGTAACATCTGAATTAATTTGTTTTAGCTTCTGTTCAGCAGCGATAGCTTTCGGTCTAGCTTCCTCGACATCCACTTCATCAAATAACATTTGACGTTGTAGATTACTCTTCTCTACATAATCGCGGTCAACTAATTTTACATATCCGACACCAGATCGAACGATATGATTCGCTAACACTGTTCCTAATGCACCAAGACCAACAATTAGAACTCGCTTGCTACTAAGCTTTTTCTGTCCTTCCTCACCTATTGGTGCGAATAACATCTGTCTAGAATAACGCTCAAATTGTTTTTCCATTTTCTAAAACTCCTCCTCTTTTAACATATATACAACATTACCTGTACACTCTCTTATCAGTAATAATTACTTCAACAGGTAAATCATAGTCGTTTACGGGAATCTCCTCAATTACCTGAAAGTCAAACGCAAGGGCACATGTCTTCCCATTATAATTAGCTAGAAACCTGTCATAATAACCTCCACCAAAACCAAGACGGTAGCCTTTCTTATCAAATGCTAATCCTGGCACTAGTAAATACTCTATATAATCTGGTGATATCTTTTTACACATATCAACTTTTGGCTCTTTTAGACCAAAGTACGTATTCTCTAGTTGTTCAAAGGACTCTATTTCATAGAAATCCATCATTTTCGTTTCTTTTATTGTTTTCGGTACAACAATTCTCTTTCCTTCATTCCATGCCTTCTTAATAAGTGAGTATGTATCTACTTCAGGTTTTCTTGAAATAGTCGCACCAACAATAGTTGTCTTTTTCCAATCAGGTTGTTCTATCAGTTTTTCTGTTATATTAGTTGATAATGTATGATAACGCTCATCGGGAAGCTGTTCTAGCTTTTTAGTCATTGCTTGACGTAGTTGCTTCTTTATTTCCATCATACCACCCCAATCTTTTTTCCTTCTACAAATATACATGATTTGGATATATGAAGACAAAAAAAATAAGCAGAGGAATAAATCCTTCTGCTTATTTCGTCTCGCGGTGTAACGTATGTTTCTTAAGTCTTGGGCTATATTTCTTTAGCTCAATACGCTCAGGGTTTGTACGTTTATTTTTAGTAGTGATGTAATTACGATCACCAGTCTCAGTGCAAGCTAATGTTACTTGTACGCGCATGTAATTTCCCTCCAAACATCATGGTCTCAATCATACTTTTAAATGATAGCAGAGAAATCCTTCACAATCAAGTATTAATTAGATTCATTTCCTTGCCAACCTTTATTTGAGAGAAATTCATACATTTCAAAATAGTCTTGTATTACATCTACATAGGTTGCATGAGACCATGTAAGTGGTGCAACAGAAAGAGGATTTCCCTCAAACGGATGCAGTTGTTCCGGTAATAATCCACTACTTAAAGAATGATTACATACCCACTCAATTAACTCATAAGCAGGCTGAAGCTCATCAAGATTCGTTGCCTTTAAAATATGCCACTTCGCAACCCATAATGTGCATATAATCCACGGGTTCCCTGGTACATCCTCATTTCCATCGACTTGCTGAAAGTAACTATCATTTACATAACGAGCAATTCCACCAATATCTGTTTTTACACATAGCTTTTCCTTTATATATTCCATCGTCTTCATTATCTTTTCATCTACTGGTGAATATACCCCGAAAGCAAATAAACCGTATACGCTACTTTCAGCTGTCATATCTTTTTCAATTTCACCTGAATCAGATTTATATATTCCTCTTAAGAATCGTTGATTTTCTTTATCAAACAAATATTCTTCCATTCCTTTTTTAATTCTTTCAGCACCATCTCTAAATCGTTTTGAATGGTCATCTTCTCCTAATAATTTTGCAAAGGAACTAGCTGCGATAAGTCCACCATATACGGCACTACACGTAAAGGTAAATATCCCTCTCCTTTCTTCCCATAAATCATAGGATGGCTTTGGCAAGTTCAACTTTTCATCAATAAAGCCTAATAAAAATTCTGCACTCGGTATAATAAGTGTTTGATATAAGTCTTGTACAAACTCAATATCTCCTGTTGCTAAATAATCTTTCCAAAACGCCCACAATACAAGAGCCGTCTCATCCTCTTGGATAGGTAATTGCTCTTCCCCTGTTTCACTAATATGAGGATGCCAACTTGAGCCAATAGAACCATCAGGATTGTATTTATGATATAAATAGCCTTCTTTTGAAAGAATTTCACTACATCTTCGAAAAAAATTTCGTACCATTCCATGATAACCAGCCTTCACCATTGCCTGGGCAATAAGCGCCCCATCTCTAGGCCACATATAACTATAATGGTCCTGATTATATTGAAGAATATCTGAATCGTTAGCTGCTATAATATATCCATTATCATTTGTTTGGGTCCGCACAATTAGCAAGCTTCTCTTATATAAACTCAGCATTGACTCTGATAGGTTCGTTTCAGGTATTGAATTTTTATTTGCCCATCTATTCCAGTACTCTTTAATATTATCTAACAACATTTGAGGACCAGTTTCTTTAACTACCTCATTCAGTTCGAGAACTCCATCCAACGACTTTCCAACAGTCATCCAATAATAAGCAACTGCTTTTTCATTTGGAGCGATTTTTTGCTCAAGAGAAAATGTACTATCAACAGACCCTTGAGTGATTGGATTAAAATGGAGTATCCCATCTTCTGCATCTTTATATGTTCCCTCTTGTGCATGAAACCTCTTGATGCCCGTTGTGTATTGTTTAATACCCTCTTCACCAAAACGTCCATTAAATAAAAAGTAACGATTTTTTTTATAATGAACCATCGTTTTTTGTTTCGGTGCATAAAATGCTGTATCTCCTACTTCATTTTCATAAATGGCCAAATCCTGATGAAAAAAAAGCCGAACCTCTCTTTCTGAATCAGTTAAATTTTCACACGTAAACTTTCTAACGAAAACCATGTCCTTTTGATGAACTCCTTCTTCTACTATTAGTGCAATCTGAAGTTCATGATGAATAGCCTTGCTGTATGTAACTAAAGAATCTGTATGATAATTCGTTTGGATTGACCAATCACTTGAATTAAGCCATGAAAATGTTCCATCGATCCAAACCCCAATTCGATTCGGGTGACCTTGAACATGATTTTGTTGTCCTACAAAAGGAAAATAAATATCTCTTACATGTAAATTTCTATCTATATTCACTAATAAGTTACCATTTCCAACGACTAGTTCCCTTGGCACTTCTCCTACCCCCGTTTTTATCTAAATGTAAGAATAATTGAATGAAAGAAATTATTATATTCAAAATTTCCGTTTATTATGCTTATATTTTTGATCATACACAGTATTTTTCCGTGGAACAAGAAGGGTAAATTGTCTTTATTTGTCACAGTCAATACCTATGCTAGTTAGAGTGCATAAAAAAATACCAGTTATATAAATTTTGACAAATTCCTCAAACTTTTGAAGAGTGAATCCGACGTTTTTTTCAATGTTTCGATAGTAATCAAGTAATTTAGGGTCAAATATCGTAAATAATTTATCATTCTCTTTCTAGTAGTCAAGATGTATAATGGTCAATAATAGGACAAGTTATTATGTATTGAACACTGTCGGTTTAGTACCAGGCTTTTATAAAGGGGAAATGACAATGGAATTAATGATTATTGGTTTGTTTTTACTCTCAATTTTACTACTTGTTTTATCATTTTTTAAAAAAGATAAAACAAGTGATTTAGAGAACCAAATGGAAAACTTCTCAATTACACTCATGCAAGAAATTTATCAACTTAAAAAGAAAGTGAAAATACTTGAAGAAGAAATTTTAGCTGGTAATGAAGAAGCATATTTTGACCAAGCTGAAAAACCACAAACAACGAGTACCTTAATGGAGGAAGTTGTAGAATATTATGAAGCTGGCCATTCACCAGAAGAAATTGCTTCAATTATGTCTTTAACTGAAAATGACGTCTATTCTTTATTATCTAAATATCAAAGAAAGAACGAATCATTAGATTCTTAAAATTGAATGGTGCTGATTAATTAATTTGCAATTTATGAAATAAGGGAGAGAAGAGCATGACACCAAATGGAATAAGAGGTTTTGCTATTGGTTTATTCATCGCTACTAGTCTATTCGCATCTATTTATTTTTTCGGTAATGGACAAACTGATGCTGCCCCTTACACGGAAGCTCCTTCTTTAACAGAAGAAGAAATGACAACAATGCTAGAAAATGCAGGGTACATTGTATTAACAGAAGAAAAGTACGAAGAAATTGCACATCACGTTGATGAAGAACCAATCGAAGAACAAGCTGAAGAAATAATCGAAGATGAACCGATGCAAGCTGAACCGGAAGAAACTCAACCGGAAACACCATCTCAACAAGTTTATTATTCATATGTTAACATCCAAAGTGGGATGAGTAGCTCGGAAGTTGCAGGGCTATTAGAACGAGCGAATATTATAGAAAGTCGAGATGAATTTCTCGACTACATGAGACAGCAAAAACTAAACCAATCGATTAGAGTTGGCGAATATGAGCTTAATAGTAATATGTCAATAGCTGAAATCGCTCAGAGAATTACATTTTAACAACTTCTATAAAAGCAGAAAAGGGGGTTGTATCAAAAGGTAATAATACCTTTTGATATAACCCCTTTGCATTTATGGCGTCGCAAGTCAAGACAGCGACCTCAAGCATTACTCTTCCGATACACTCTCTTCTTCAGGTTGTTCCATATCCATATCATTTTCAACCGCTTCTCCCAAAACTGGTCCAGAGCGAGATTGCTGTAGTTCAAAATAAGTATCTAATGCTGCTCTTGCTATCCTACGAGAGATTTGTGTATCTCCACCCTCTCTATCCCTTTTAACATGGGGGATAACAACAGCAAAAGCAACCTCTGGATCATTATATGGTGCATAACCTACTAAAGTTTGATTGTTTCCTTCAACTAATCTTGTACGCTCCCCATAAGGCACTGATACCTTAACCTGAGAAGTACCAGTTTTTCCAGCAGGTTGATACGGGCGATTTCCAAATGTTCCAGTTCCAGTACCTCTAGAACCGGCCATTACTTGTCGAAATCCATATTGAACCCGTTGAATATGTTCATCGCTCATATCTACGCGGTTCATAACCCTCGGTTGATTCTGATAAATTACTCTTCCTAATTCGTCTTTAGATTGACCTGGCTCACGAATTTCTTTTACTAAATGCGGTTGCATTCGATAACCATCATTAGCAATTGTCGCTACATATTGAGCAAGTTGTAAAGTAGTATATGTGTCAAACTGACCAATCGAAAAATGGAGAAGATTACCTGCATCACGAAGAGGACCTACAATCCCTGTTGATTCCGAAGGTAAATCTATCCCTGTTTCGGTACCTAAGCCAAATTGACTAAAATAATTTCGCATATCATGTAAAGCCTGAGTAAATTGGTTTAAGTATATACGACCTTGTTGTCCATAATTATAGCCAGCTGATCTCATCACAATATGGGCCATATACACATTCGACGAGCGCTCCAAAGCTGTAATATCGTTAATACTTCCCATATTTGCTACTGACTTAAATTGAGGACTACCAGGTAGATTGATTGGTGAATCATGAATCACTGTTCCAGGTTGAACAACACCTTCCTGAAAACCAGCTAGCACTGTTGCGCCCTTAATAGCTGAACCCATCGCATACGCTTTGTTTATGACCCCAGTATGATCGTTGTTATATCCAGCCATTGACAAGATTTCACCTGTCTTTGGATTCATTAGCACAACATAAGCAGTTGGATCATCTATATACGAACGTCTAGCACCATCTACTTCGCGATTAATAATCTCTTCCACTTGCTGTTGAAGCTCCATATCAATTGTTAACACAAGGTCATTCCCTCGTTGACCTAATTGCTCTATAGGCGAACCAACGACTGAACCTCTACTTGTAATATTTTCGACGACAGCCTTTTGACCACGTAACGCTTCCTCGTATTGATTCTCTAAAAAACTTGTACCAACGATATCGGAACGGTCATATCCTCTTGAAAGATAAAAGTCCAGACTTTCTCTCGGTATTGAACCGGTTCTACCAAATATACTTTTAAATGTATCACCAAAAACAAATTTTCTACTTGAATCCCTTAGAATATCTATACCTGGTAATTCTGATAAATTTTCACTAACAATATGAGCCTCTTCTAACCTTATCCCCTGTTTAATTCGTTGAGGTGCTAGAGCAAAACCACGGTCCATTTCTCGTTTAATGGCTAGAACTCGCATTTCAACTTCATCATTTTCAATAGCAGAAAGCTCTGCTTCAGTAATTCTATCAAGCGTTAATTGATATTCCTGTTGATTGTCTAACTCTCTTCGCTCTTCCGTGCTAACTTTTTCTAACGCTTCTTCTCTATTGTTGATAATCCAGAAATCTTTCATATCCCGCTCAGTAATCTTTGACGTATCTATATCAATCATCGTCTCTAGCTTTCGAGCAACATCTAGCTTCTCTGCTTCCGACGGGCGCGTTGTTGGGCTTGTATACGTAAGCGATAATTCAAGTTCATTATCAACAACAACATTTCCATATCTGTCATACATTAAACCGCGCGGGGCATCAATCCGTGCCGTTACATTCGTTGTACGGTCTAATTGCTTCACAAATTCTTCACCATTTACAATTTGCACAAACCCTAGACGTAGAATAAGTGCAGAAAATAATAAAAAGACAGCGAAGAAAAGTAAGTTTAAACGTGCCGGAACATGACTTTTCTTTTTCTTTTGATTTGCCATCCTTTTTCCCCTTTTATACTTTTTTTTATACATGAGAATAGACACCTAATTTCTCTAGGTGTCTAAAATTGTAAACCCGCTACATGCCGTTGCTCCTAATGTTTCAAGAACCTACACTCGTAGGTGGGTGTTCGCAAAAGGTCCTTCAACTTCCTTATAGAAGGCATGTTGTCAAATCTTTAATATAGAACTCCCTTATAACATTCACGGTTCGAAACAGATAGAAGCTGACAAACACGGCAGGCTTTTTATTCGTTTATTTATACCCTTATTATATCATATTGTCTTACTCTGTCAAAGCGTCATAAAATACTTCCATTATTTTTAACTTTTACACAGTAGTTCCCCCACTGTCTCCTTCACCTTTATCTTGCCTTGCAAATGCATAGTTTTGTCCCCCTTTATTCTCAGGGAAATTCACCTTACGAACAAAGAAGTATATGACTAAATGGCCTGCACCTATAATCAATAGTAATATAGGAATGCCTTTTTCTTCACTAAAAAACGTAATCGTAAACAAGAAAGCAAGGATTGATGTTATTCTTCCACCATTTAAAAATAATTCTCTAACAACGATGTATTCTACTCTCATCTCTGCTGCTTTCCAACCTTTTCCGATTACATCATATGTTAATGAAACATACGGGACTAACAACGTTGGGTATGCGATCGAAATCACAATTGCATATAAAATTAGCTTCGTAAATGTTAATTCAAAGATAATTAAGAATATGGCTAAGTAAAGAAACACACCACCTAGTAAAATTGCTTTTTTACGAAAGGATGGTTTCATTATCCTAGTAGCAATAAAATAACTAACAAAAGATACAGCAGAGGCAACAAGTCCATATGTTCCTATCGCAAGCTCACTATTTGTTGTAATGTAAACCCATACAACAATAATAAAGACAAAAGACCCTTCTCTTAATCCTTGAAAAAAATGTGCGTGTAAAATATGTCTCCAGTTAGCATTATTTTTCCTTTCAGCTAATATCTTTGGAAAACAAAAGGAGCCTTCTGCCTTCCTTCGATTTAAAAAGAAGGAGGTAATGACAGCTGCCACAAACAAAGAAAGCGAAATAGTAAAAATGACTTTATAGCCAATTAGCTTTTCCATTCTTGTAATAAGAAAGCCCGCTAAAATGGGACCAATCATACCTGCAAAAGATGTAAGTAATCCTAAAAACCCATTGAAAAATACTCTCGTCTCAGGTTCGGTAACCTCAAATGTTAATACATTAAAAGCTAGCCAGTAAAACCCAAAACCAATACCAAGCAACGCCCCAAGTAATAGTAAATATTCATTTGCCCGTTCCCCGAGAAACAATACAGTAAAAAAGAAAACGGATAGGAAACTAACCCCTAGCCGCAATACAATCACTCTGTCAATTTTCTTCGCCCATCTTCCTGCTAATATAAAAGCTAATGGTTGCATTACAACTGCGGCTAGATTATATAAAGCAATATCTCTAAATTCTCCAGATTGTTTCCACAAATAAACATTTACAAACGTATTAGAAAGGGCAATGCTTAATGCATAAAGACCACCAATAAGTAAAAGAAATTTCAAATCTTTATTTACTTCTACATCACCAATCATTTTCTGAAAAATACGCTTTACCACCGACTCCACCACCCTTATGGGTAGTTTGGCATTTGTAGTATTCGATTATACTCACGTAAATTGACTTTATCCTCTTTTCAAAATGGCATTAGTTATTACAAAAAAAAGGTTGCTATATGTATCAACATAGCAACCTTTTTTTTGTAATTATTTTGCTGCGCTATAACGCTTAGCAACTTCATCCCAGTTTACTACATTCCAAAATGCGCCAATGTAGTCAGGACGACGGTTTTGATAGTTTAAGTAGTATGCATGCTCCCAAACATCAAGACCAAGGATAGGTGTTTTACCTTCCATTAATGGAGAATCTTGGTTCAATGTGTTCATAACTTCTACTTCACCGTTATTAACTACTAACCAAGCCCAACCAGAGCCAAAACGAGTTAAACCAGCTTTTGTAAATTCTTCTTTAAAGCTGTCTAAGCTTCCAAATTTCTTGTTGATTGCTTCTGAAAGCTCTCCAGTAGGCTCGCCACCACCGTTAGGGCTCATTACTTGCCAGAATAAAGAGTGGTTAGCATGTCCTCCACCATTGTTACGAACTGCTGTGCGAATACTTTCTGGAACAGCGTCTAAGTTGCTTACTAGGTCTTCAATTGATTTACTAGCTAAATCATCATGACCTTCAAGAGCAGCATTTAGGTTTGTTACATATGTGTTATGGTGTTTACCATGGTGAATGTTCATTGTTTGCTCATCGATATGTGGTTCTAATGCGTTTGCAGCGTAAGGTAATGCCGGTAATTCGTACTTTGCCATAATAAAATCTCCTCCTAAAATATACAATAAATTCAAAATAAAGTTTTTCGATTTACTAAATAGAAATGTTTAGTAAGTTCTCTCATTTATTACATTAGCAGAATTAGCTAAATTGTGCAATTAATACACACTAGAATGTTTTATTCTATCTTTATAGCTAATGATACGATTCCCAAATACCTAAAAAATAAACTCCATGTCATAAAAAATATAAACAATCATACATTTTATTATCAAAGAGACAAGCTAGGAAGGAGGAATATTATTGAATTGGTTTGAAGCCTTACTACTTGGAATCATTCAAGGGGTTACAGAATTTTTACCTATTTCAAGTTCAGCTCACCTAATTCTAGCAGAAAAGTTGTTAGGGTTAGAGGTCGGTAGTACGCTGTCATTTGAAGTACTATTACACCTTTCATCACTAATAGCGGTTATCTGTTTCTTCTGGAAAGATTTAATTATCATTATTCGGGACTTTTTCTCTTATTCATTAAAGAAGAAACAAGAATCATATGGAAACTATCGGTTTGTATGGCTAATGGTAATAGCTACGGTTATAACAATGATTGTTGGGAAAAGTGTTGAAATGGTACTAGAAGAACGAATTACAAATACAGCAACTATCGGTGCTTCATTAATTATTACTGGGATTTTTCTTATTTTAATCGAGCATGGAATAACTCCTGGAAAAAGAACTGAGCGTGAGATGACATGGAAAGATGGTGTAATAGTAGGGCTAGGTCAAGCACTGGCCGTTATTCCTGGAATTTCAAGAGCAGGAAGTACACTAATCGCTTCCCTATGGTGTGGTTTATCAAAAGAAACAGCTGTACGCTATTCATTCTTATTATCAATCCCAGTCATTGCAGGGATTTCAATCATTAAACTACCGGAATTATCAACAGGACAGTTCGAACCATTTTTATTCGAACTTTCAATAGCAGCTATTGCTTCTTTTGTTTTTGCAATTATCGGTATTAAATGGCTTATCCAAATGTTAAATAACGCAAAATTAAGCTATTTTGCTGTTTACTGTATTGCTATCGGGTTAGTTACGTGGGTTTTTTTAAAGGACATTCCTGTAGCATAAAAGAGAAAAGGGTCTTATATGATAACATCCCAACACTAATAATAAAAAACGACACTTATGATTAGCTAGTAATCACAAGTGCCGTTGGGTATGTAAGTATGGCGGAGGAAGAGGGATTCGAACCCCCGCGCGGTTTAACCCGCCTGTCGGTTTTCAAGACCGATCCCTTCAGCCGGACTTGGGTATTCCTCCGCGTTAACATATGAAAATGGTGGACCCTGTAGGACTCGAACCTACGACCAATCGGTTATGAGCCGATTGCTCTAACCAACTGAGCTAAGGGTCCACTTAAAAAATGGGGCGACTGATGGGAATCGAACCCACGAATGCCGGAACCACAATCCGGTGCGTTAACCACTTCGCCACAATCGCCATAATTGAAACTCTACAAAAAAATAAACATGGTAGCGGCGGAGGGAGTCGAACCCACGACCTCACGGGTATGAACCGTACGCTCTAGCCAGCTGAGCTACACCGCCATGTTTGGCTCCACAGGTAGGACTCGAACCTACGACCGATCGGTTAACAGCCGATTGCTCTACCACTGAGCTACTGTGGAATAATTACTTAACGACATTTGTAATATTACCATATTACCTTGTAACCCGTCAAGAATCTAATTATATGAATATTTCGTAACAATTTGTACTATATCATATTCCTAAATGTTGTACAAGCCACTTTTTATAGAAAAACAAATTATAACAGTCAAGCTGGGCTATAACTTATTATAGGAAAAGGGGCAATAACCAACGTCACTGCTCCCTCCGAATATTTAATCTTCTCCAATAACCGCTTCTGCAATATTTACTGCATGGTCACCAATTCTCTCTAAGTTACTTACAATATCAACAAAAACAATTCCTGCTCCACCATCACATTTACCTTCATTTACTCGGATAATATGTTGTTTACGAAGCTTACGTTCCATTTTATCGATACGTTCTTCCTTCTCAAGTACTAGTTGAGCTTGTTCAATGCTTCCATTATCTAAACAAGACATTGCCTCTTTTAACGTATCACTTGTAAGAGTAAACATCTCGTCCAGGTCCGATAACGCTGTTTCAGAAAGGCTAATTTTATTTGTTAATGCATAATCCTTTAATTCTATAATATTTTCAAAATGGTCACCAATTCTTTCAATATCTCGAACAGTATCCATTAATGTTGAGTGTAATTTTGAATCCGGATCTGATAAAGAACGGGATGAAATTTGTATTAAGTACTCAGTAATTTTTCTATCAAGGTTATTTATTGCTTCCTCAAATTGAACAGCCATCTCTGCATGTCGCTTCTGACCTGTAGCCATATACTGACTTGCTTCTTGAAGACCTTTTTCTGAGAAATCAGCCATACGAAGAACTTCTGCTTTCGCTTGACCTAAAGCAATTGATGGTGAGCTACCAATAAAGCTTGGATCTAAGTGCTTTGCTTTATATTCGATTTCATACTCTTGTCCAGGGATTATTTTAACTGCAATTAACGCTAGTAGTGCTACAAATGGTAGTTGTATTAATGTGTTTGCTACATTAAATATACCATGAGCAAAAGCAATAGTCATTTCGGGATTTAACATAAGCTGATCGCGTAATGCACTAATAAAACGTAAGTATAACGGGAATATAGATAGTACAATTATTGTACCAATTAAGTTAAAAATAACATGTACTAGAGCAGCGCGTTTCGCTGTGATTGAAGCACCAATTGCTGCTAATACAGCTGTAATCGTAGTTCCAATATTATCACCAAACAATACTGGTAATGCAGCTGATAATTCCATAGCACCTTGTGAATATAACGTTTGTAATAAGCCTATAGATGCTGATGAACTTTGTACAGCAACAGTGAAGATAGTTCCTATGACTACACCAAGGATTGGATTAGTACTCATACTTACTGTCAAATCAGCAAACGCTTGTACTTCTCTTATTGGTTTTAGACCTTCCCCCATTATATTCAATCCATAGAAAAGAGCACCAAAACCAAACACAACCTGTCCATAGTTACTAACCTTTTTATTCTTAAAGAAGAATAGTAAGAATGAGCCGACAGCTATTATAGGTAAAGCGTAGGCAGAAATCTTAATACCAATAATAAAAGCCGTCACTGTTGTACCTATATTGGCACCCATAATAACACCAACAGCTTGTTTTAATGTCATGAAGCCTGCATTAACAAGACCAATTGTTAAAACAGTAGTTCCGGTACTTGTCTGCAGTAATATCGTTACGAATAGACCCGCTATTACCCCCATGACTGGATTAGAAGTAAAGCGGTCTAGTAATTCTCTTAAGCGATCTCCTGCTACCTTTTGAAGACCATCACCCATAAATTTAATACCAAATAGGAAAATCCCTAAACCCCCAAAAAACATAAAAAGCAATGTCTGTAAATCCAATTCTCTCATCCCTTCAAAAAGTAATCCCCTAATTTAAATAAAAATCTGTTCTTTCGACAAACCTCTACAAGCATACTCGTCTAATATTGATTTAATATTAATGATTTGTAAAGTTTTTATTAAGTTTTTTAAATATATTTCACTGTATATGTATGGGACTATATCAAAACATGATTATTAAATACTTCATGTTTAATCTCGAGCGCGCCCTTTACAATTCTTTTACAAAGTTCGTCATATTTCAAGTGTTTTTTATGTTTTTTTTGTAAACATTTTGATTACCTTCCAAGATTTCTTCTTGTACCTAGTATGAACATAACAAGAGTTAACATCCATTTTATTTTGTAAATGTCCTTACTTTCCTTGTCGTTAGGAAGTTTTATCGTTTAAAATGATGACGTAGCAAATAAATAGATAGTTAAAAAGGAGTTCCTAATGAACATTTTTAAGCAATTTTATAGAAGTCTTTTTTCACCAAAGGATATTGCCCTCTTTCGCTTTCAGGGTATTGGCAAGACAATCCTTTATATCTTTGTCCTAATGGCAATCGTTTCAATCCCTGCTGGTGTTTCACTAGCTCTATCTTTATCCAATGGTGTACAGCAGTTCCATCAAGCAATTGAAAGTGATATTCCTGACTTTGAATTTACTAATGGGGTTCTTACCTCAGAAATTGATGAACCTTTTATTGAGGAACTTGATGGAGTTATTTTTGTACTAGACCCTACAGATACAGTATCTAGTGATGAGCTACTAGCATATAATAATGGTTTAGCATTAACATCACGTGATGCCTACTTAATAACAGATGGAATTATTGAACAAATACGTTACCGAGATTTCGGAAACATTAATATGACAAAGACAGAAATTGAAGCACTTATAGCTGGTCTATCATCGATGATGCCCGTTATTATTACCTTACTTCTACTTGTACTATATATATTTACTACTGGTATGAAATTTATTGGTGTAACTGTATTAGGAGTAATCGGTTTGATAATTCGTTCTAAGCTAGGTGTGAAACTAACTTATAAGCAGCTATGGGTTTTATCCGCCTATGCCGTAACTTTGCCTACAACGATATTCGCTCTACTGGATTTACTATATTTAAATATTCCTTTCTCTTTTACAATTTATTGGGTTCTTGCAATTGTCATGCTCTATATGGCTGCTCAAAGAGTTCCTAAGCCTCGTCCAAAGGTTGAAGTACCCGAGGAGTAACATAAAAAGCAGCAAGTTAGCTATTTACTAACTTGCTGCTTTTTGTCTTTTTAATCTGTTGTTTCTTGTTCATTTGGCTTCTTTTCTAATTTTTGAATAACAATTTTTGTTCCATCTACAGAAACTACTACAACTTCTTCATTGGCTTCAATCCACTGAGTCTCACTAGTTGCACTATATTGTTTTCCATCAACTACAATTGTTCCTATTGGTCTAAATGGAGTCAGAGTTCTACCCGTTTTCCCGATTAATAACTTATAGCTTTCATTAATTGAATTATATCCAAGATCGCCAGTTAATCTATCTCGCAAGGTCATTTTTGACCACAAATTTCGATGCGGGAATACTTTTAAAAATAAAAACGATGAAAATCCTCCAAATATAAAGCCCATTGAAACTAGTACACCGTATAAAAATGTAGGTGCAGGAATTGCTAAGCCTAATATCATTAATATAATTCCGAGAATCGCAACGGTTCCATCCGTAATGACTTTGCCGTCCACTACAATCATTACTAACCCAGCAATATATAAAATAATAACCCATAGCCCTGTCTCAACAGATATATGGAATGAAAAATATATTGCCATAATTCCAATCCCGATAATCCCAAAAAAACCTTTCACCTTGACTAGCAACTCACCAAATAAAAATAATGTCCCTAAAAAAACAACAAAAAATCCAAAGCTTGCTATATTTAAGAGCTCCATATTATATCCTCCTCTTCTTTCATTACTTAATACGTTATAGATGCAAATAAGTTTCGAGATTTACTAATATTATTTCCAACATCTGTGGGTACACTATTATTGAGGTGATATTAGTGAATAAAAATGAACCATCAGCCAAACATCAAAAAAATAATTTAAAACACAATCTCAAAAAGACAAAACCGAACATTAGCCAAGAAGAAGCAAACGTTTTCCTTCAGTTTACCTCAAATACGTTTTCGGTTTAAGTTTACCAAATTATAATACATAAAAAGAGAGAAAAGCGAATTTACTTTTCTCTCTTTTTTGCTATTGATATTCTTTATCTAAAAAATCCTTTAATCGCATCGATAAACCGATTTAATAGGTCTAAGAAGGAAGAAATCATTCCTTGGGTGTCGTCTCTAGCTAAAAAGTCGCCAAGATTATCGCGGATTTTTGTAATTTGATTTTGTAATTGATCCCAATCAATATTCAAATCCTTAATTCGCATAAATAACGAAACTAACCCATTTAATTCTTCATCCGTTAATGTAATACCCAATTCATTTGCAATACGCTGTATTAAGGAACGTAAGTCTTCCTCAGTTTCAATTGGATTTTTCGCAAGCTCTTCTTTAATCCTTGTCATTAATTCAGTTGCTTGTTCTACCCCAATTGTTTCAGCCAGTTCTGCTGTCTTGACCATTTCCTCATTTGCTGCTTGCTTCTGTTCCTCTGGAATCTCAATATCAGCTGTGATTTCATATGCCTTTATTAACCCCGTTAATGCTGCTGTGCCTGATACCAATGTAGGTGCAGTTACGTAGATATCCACATCTTCTACACCTGCTGTTATTAGGGCATTAGCATACATTCCCTCAGATACCCAACGAATATTGTTTGTTTCAACATTGATACCTGAGCCTTCTCTACCTATCGTAATCATCGTAGAAGACAAAGCCCTCGTACCAATTTGGTCCTTACTAATATAGTCACCTAAATATTGGTGTTCTTCAGCGTTACTTACATAAATAATCTCAGCATCTTCAGGGGCTCCCATTTCAGTAAGTAGCTGCTGTTTCTGTTGTTCAGATAGGTTTTCTCCTAACGTCACAATCGTTTCTCCATAAATTGCATCTGCAAAGACTGCTGTTGGTAATAATAGTGACAGAACTAGCAACAACGACAATGCTTTATTCTTTAATTTGTTCATGTACATTCTCCTTTTAAAACCAAGTATACTAAGCAGCTTCCTTCTCTTAAATTAAGAAAGAAGCTCTAAGCAATAGCAAACAACTTTTCAGACAAAAATAAAAGGTACTAATGACTTATTTTTGTGGACAGTACTTCATAATTGGAATACATGTCCAAGACATCATTAGTATAACGATCGGCACACCAATCGATAATATTGATAAATAAAACATCTCTTGCACATTTGCCATCCACATACTAAACGTAATAGGACCGAAAGCCACACCTAGAAAGCGAACCATCGAATATAGAGAAACAACCGTGCCTCTCTCCTCTTTACTAACAGACGATGTAATTGCTGTACTTGATGCAGGTAGAAACAACCCTAAACCAGTTGCCAACATAGTAGAGTAAATTAATAGGCTTCCTAACCCATGAAAAAACAATAAAAGGCAAAAAGAAACAAATACAAGTAGTAACCCGATAATCATATAGCGTTTAATCTGATTCACATTTGTTCCAATATTTTTACCAGCAATATAAGAGAATAACGTAAGAAATGCCAATGGTAAAGCTAATAACAATGATTTCGTAACCCCTGATATTTGATGCATTACTTCCAGTTCAAATGATAAGAAAAACAACATCCCAAATAGTAAAAACAAGCCTACACCACTTGAAATAAAAATTGGAATAATCCATTTATATTTTTCAAGCATAACACTACTTACCTTCTTCATATATAGGGAAAAGCTGATACTACTCTTTGTACCCTCTTTATCCTTAATAAATAACACAATACCCACAAAAGATACGAAAGAAACGACTGCATAAAAATAAAAGCTACTTTCCCAAAACCATATAGCTGCAAGTGCTCCTATAATTGGGCTAATTACCTTACCAATTCCATTGAATACTTCAAGGATCCCTAATGTACTACTTCGCTCTATACCTTCAAACAAATCACCAGCTAGAATCATTGCAAGTGGTGCAGTACCTCCTGCACCTAAACCTTGAAGTAATCTCCCAAATAATAAAATCGAAAAACCTGTTTGGCCAGGAACATAAGTCGAGGCTATTGCTGATAGTAAACAACCAATGATAATAAAAATAAGGGAAACCAGGACAATGATCCTTCGTCCGATCCGATCAGCTAAGATTCCTACAAAAGGAATGATAAGGGCGGCAGGTATTGCAAAAACTGTTAGAATCATTCCACCTTCAATAGTGTTTAATCCCATTTCTGTTTGAATATTAGGTAAGATAGGTATTAGCATCGAATTTCCAAGTACCATTAACAACGGTAATAATCCAAGATTTAAGGTTATTAGCCACCTTGTCCCTTTTACACTCATATATATTCCTCCAATTTAAGAAAAGACATGACGATAAAATCAATAAAGAAAATTTTTTCTAATTAGTCATATTTCTTTTTCACGAGCATATAATTTATTAATTATGGACTATTATCGAACTAATAAAAGGGGGACAAGCCTTTGAAACGGCTTTTAGTCATTCTCATTATATTTATTATTGCATACGCTACTTATTATGATCTCTCTGCTGGAACTTTACCCAAAGCTGTAGAAGAAAATAAACAAGCCAGTGATGAAACACCAAACGAGAACCACGACATTCAACAAACAATTCCTTCTGAAGATGTAATAGTTGAGCCCGGCTATACAGTTCTATCGATTGTGGAACATTTACATCAAGGTTCTGTTCCGGTTACTATTCAGCAAGTAATTGATGATTTTAAAATGCTGAACCCTGAAATACAAAATCCTGACGAAATTCAAATCGGCAAAACCTATATGTTTCCATTATATGAATAATAATTTACATACCCGCCAGACAGAGTTTTGGTGAATTTCAATAACTTGAAAAGATAATAGTTGCAATAAAAATCGTCTCATTGATAAAATAGGCTTATGTGTGTGAAAGTATTATTACAATGTAAGACTTATCAATAGAAGGGGCGGTACGTAAATGACCCAAATGACACACCGTACGAAAACAAGACCAGTTAAGGTTGGTAACCTTACGATTGGTGGAAATAATGAAGTAGTAATTCAAAGTATGACAACGACAAAAACACATGACGTTGAAGCAACTGTTGCTGAAATTAAGCGCTTAGAAGAAGCTGGATGTCAGGTAGTTCGTGTTGCTTGTCCTGATATGCGTGCAGCAGAAGCAATTGCTGATATAAAGAAACAAATCTCTATTCCACTTGTTGTTGATATTCACTTTGATTATCGTTTAGCTCTTAAAGCTATAGAGGGTGGAGCAGATAAGATTCGTATTAACCCTGGTAACATAGGTAAGCGCGAGAAAGTTGAAGCAGTTGTAAATGCTGCTAAAGCGAAAGGAATTCCTATTCGTATCGGTGTAAATGCTGGCTCATTAGAAAAAAGAATTCTGGAAAAATACGGATACCCAACAGCTGATGGAATGGTAGAAAGTGCTCTTCATCACATTAAAATCCTTGAAGACTTAGACTTTCATGACATTATTGTTTCAATGAAAGCATCTGACGTTAATTTAGCTATCGAGGCATACCAAAAAGCAGCAGCAGCATTCGACTACCCTCTTCACTTAGGTATTACAGAATCTGGCACATTATTTGCAGGTACAATCAAGAGCGCAGCAGGCCTTGGCGCTATCCTAAGCTTAGGGATTGGGAATACGGTTCGAATTTCATTAAGCGCCGACCCAGTTGAAGAAGTTAAGGTAGCAAGAGAATTATTAAAATCCTTTGGACTAGCAGCTAATGCAGCTACATTAATTTCTTGTCCTACATGTGGACGTATCGAAATTGATTTAATCAGTATTGCAAATGAAGTAGAAGAATATATCTCTAATATCAAAGCACCTATTAAAGTCGCTGTATTAGGATGTGCCGTTAATGGGCCTGGAGAAGCAAGAGAAGCTGACATCGGTATTGCAGGTGCTCGCGGCGAAGGATTATTATTCAGACATGGAGAAATTGTAAGAAAAGTTCCTGAAGCAACAATGGTTGAAGAGCTAAAGAAAGAAATTGACCAAATCGCTAAGGAATATCAAGAAAAAGAAAAGCAGAAAATTTAAGACCCAAAATCAAAAGGAGACCATGCTGCGAATTAGCATGGTCTCCTCTTATTAACTCCTCATTAACAAATCACTGCTCCAAGGTGATTTATCATGGACGGAGGTTAAAAGAAAGGTGAGAAAAATACGGTCAAGATAATTGACACTGCACCAATACCAATAGCCCAGTTACCTAGTCCAGTTGCTCCATTTCTTCTTGAAATGAAACCAACGATAATACCAGAAGCCCCCAATAATACTGGTAAGAAGAATAACGAAAGAATAGATAATACAAGGGCAAATGTGCCTACCCCTTTACCGGCAGTTGCATCATCTACATTAGCCTCTTCCGTTGCATCGCGCTCGTCATCTGCAAATGGACGACTTCCTACGAAACCATTCATTGGGGCTACCTCAGCAGCAGTCTCTTCTTGATACTCTTCTGCTCTAAGTTCTTGATTTTCATCTCTTTCTGAATCTTCAAGTTCAAGTGAACGTTCGTCTCGCTGATTAAAGTCAGTCAATTTGATCCCTCACTTTCTTTTTTTCGGGAGCAGTCTTAGTATGACTCTGGATGAACGAATTATGGGTGTTAATCTTTGCATGTTTAGGAAGTATGAAACTTAACCTCTCCTTATATAAATCATGAATTTTATTGTATGATAGAAGAGCTTGGTTATTTTAATATGAAGAAGGTGAGGAATTAAATTGAATAAAAAGAAAAAATTTGGTTTAGACATTGATGGTACTATCACACACCCAGCAACGTTTATCCCTTATCTAAATAAGCATTTTAATAAAAGCATAACGTTAGATGATATAAAAGAATACGATTTAACAAAAGTCCTTCATGTTACACAGAATGATTTTTGGGACTGGTTAGTAAAGCATGAACATAGTATTTATTCAGAAGCAATTCTTGCAGAACATGTTGAAGATGCATTAACTTTCTGGAAGGAGTCTCACCACATGATCTACATTAGTGCGAGAGGAAACCATTTGCATCAAATAACAACCAATTGGTTTGAAACAAGAAAGTTACCTTATGATCATATTGAATTAATTGGTCAACACGATAAGATTAACGCAGTAAAAGAACATCAATTAGATATTTTCTTTGAAGATAAACATGATAATGCATGCGATATTGCTGAAGAATGTGATATTCCTGTTATTCTAATGGATACTCCTTATAATCGACTATCAACACCAAAGAATGTAGTCAGAGCGAACGATTGGCGGGAAGCTAAGGATTGGGTAGACAATTGGCTAAAAAATAACGGTTAATTAACCAAAAGTCATATTGAACCGTTAATGATTATAAAAAAAGAAACAGGCTAACAGTTTACATTAGCATGTTTCTTTTGTTTTTTCTTTACACCCATCACAATACCCATAAATTTCAAATTTATGTCCTGTTACTTCAAAGCCTGGGAATTTACTCTCTAATCCATCCATTGGACAATTATGGATATGTTTTGTTGTACCACAATCTAAACAAATAATATGGTGATGATGACTTACTGTAGGACAACTAAAACGAAATCGTTTTTCCCCATCTAACTCTGTTACTTCAAGAATTTCTAGATCTGTAAATAACGATAAGTTTCGATATATTGTATCAAAACTAAGGCCAGGAAAATCGCCTGACATATGCTCAAGGACGTCCTTGGCAGAGAGATATCTCTTTTCTTCTGCAAATATGTTAAGCATCTCTTCCCTCTTGCCCGTATGTTTATAACCTTTGTTTTTTAATACGTCCATTGCTTCAGTTACATTCACAATGTGTCCCCCCTCTTACCTAGAACTCACAACTTTTTTCGCCAGAATTGAAATGATTAGAATAATTACAGCCGATAAAACAATTACTCCACCAGTTGCTATATTTAAATGATATGAGAAGTAAATACCACTTCCCATTGCAATTTGACCAAAAAGGATACCTAAAAATATAAGCTTTTTAAAACTTTTTGCGAGCTGTACAGCTGCAGCGACCGGTAAAACGACCATCGCACCTACAAGTAAGATACCAACTACTTTCATTGATAAGGCAATTACTAAAGCAACTAATAATGAAAAAACAAAATTCATCTTTTTAATTGAAATCCCTGATACCTTTGCATACTCTCGGTCGAAGGATATAGCTACAAATTCTTTATAAAAGAAGATTACAATAATTAAAACAGCAATCGATATAGCAATCATGAAGTAAAGGTCTTCTAATGTGACACTGACAATACTTCCAAATAGATAAGCAAACCATTCATTATAACCACTTCTTGAAATGCTCATGATGATCGCACTCATTCCAATTCCAGTTGAGAGAATAATTGGAATTGCCAACTCCTGAAAACTAGGGTATACCTGCCGTAATCGTTCAATTAGTAACGACCCCACTAAAGCAAACACTAAACCAACATACAAAGGATTAATCACTGAAAAATATGTTACTGTCTGAGATAGTAACAAACCTACAGAAATCCCTGTTAAAGTAATATGAGAAAGAGATTCTGAAATAATTGACATCCGACGTACTAATAAAAATGCTCCTAATATAGGACAAACAAAGCCTATTAGTACAGCAGCAACAATTCCTCTTTCAATAAAAGTCAAACTTGCTAGTATTTCCATGTATAATTTACTCCTGTCTAAATTCCCTGTTAATTTTACCTGAGAATAGACATGAACACAATCATCGGCTTTATAATATAGCTACATTTTGACTACGTTCTTCAGCTCTCTTCTCGTAATAAATAAGTTCTTCCACTTTTTGATATATATAGTTGATACTAAAATGAGTACAGCTAACATAACGATTGTTCCGCCAGGTGCTAAATCTAATTGATATGCCAAAATTAGTCCCCCAATAACAGCAATTTCACCAAATATAATCGAATAGATAAACATTTGCTTAAAACCTTTCGCAATTCTCATGCTTGCTGCTACTGGTAATGTCATTAAGGAAGACACGAGTAGAATTCCAACAACTCTCATTGAAGCTGCAATTACTAGTGCAACCATGACAATAAAAGCAAAATGAATTAATTTGCGATTAATTCCCGAAACAATAGCTTGTTCTTCATCAAATGATAAGAAAAAGAGCTCTTTATAGAAGAAAAGTAAAACAACAATTACAATAATAGTAATTCCAAGGATTGTCCATAAATCGGAACGACTAACAGCAATTACACTTCCAAATAAGTAGTTAAATAAATCATTATTAAAGCCGTCTGCCAACGAAATAAAAACGACCCCGATTCCAATTCCAGCAGACAAAATAATCGGGATTGCTATTTCTTGATAAAATTTATATACACTTCTAAGTTTTTCAATCAAAATTGAACCCATGACAGAAAACACCATTCCTAAATATAGGGGATTCAAACCTTGAAAAAATACCAGATACTTTCCTAAAAGAAGACTTGCTGCAATTCCGGAAAGTGTAATATGAGACAAAGCCTCAGCAATTAAAGCTAAACGACGAACGACTAAAAACACACCTAAAATAGGCGCTAAAAAACCAATCATAATTCCAGTATAAAAAGCATTTTGTAAAAATTCGTACCGTAAAAAAGCTTCAACCATGGGAATGACCTCCGTGGTCGTGGTTATGAGTTAATAAATGAACATCATGACCATAAAAAGAGGATAAATCTTGATTTTGCTCAAATTCCTCTGTATTTCCATGAAAATGAAGGTGCTTATTTAAACATGCGACATCCGTTACATGATCTGTCATCGCTCCAATATCATGAGTAACTAACACTAGTGTAATCCCGTGTTGTTTATTTAAATTACTAAGCATTTCATAAAAATTCTTTACTGATTTAGCATCAACACCGACAGTAGGTTCATCTAAGATTAGTAATTCTGGATCACTTACTAATGCCCTTGCTATAAATACTCGCTGTTGTTGTCCACCAGACAGTTCTCCAATGTTTTGATTCATATAATCAGTCATACCTACACTCTCAATTACATCTCTTACCTTCTGTTTATGATGCTTTCTCAAAAATCGAAATAAACCTACTTTGGCAAATAATCCCATCGAAACAACCTCAAAAACAGTTGCTGGAAAACCAGAATTAAAGCTATTTGCTTTTTGGGATACAAAGCCAACCTTATCCCAATCTCGAAATTTTGAAATTGGTTGACCGAACAATTGAATAGAACCTTGCTGTGGTGTCAATAAACCTAATAGACATTTAACTAAGGTAGACTTACCTGAACCGTTCGGACCTACCAGTCCAAGAAAGGCTCCATTTCTAACTTGTATCGATATATCTTCTAATACATTGCGATTACCATAACGGAAACTAAGGTGATTAATATCGATAGCCACCCTATTTTCATTAGTACTCATAAGAGAACCCCCATACTACTTTTTCAAAGTAGAAAAAGCTTTATATATACATTTTTTCACGTTCATTATTATAACACCTTATAAGAACGATTACGATTTATTAACTTCTATTTTTTATATTTTGTTGTTCAAATTTTCATTATACCTTTCTTTCTTGGAATAACAATGCAATTGAGCGTAAAAAACGTTATAATAAAGGAATTAGTAACATTTTACATTTAAGGAAGTGAGCATCTTGAACGAACATAAATATGCAATCATCGATATGGGCTCAAATTCCATACGGCTTGTCATTAACTCAATTGATAATCATGGCTATTATAAGGAATTATACAATTTTAAAGTGGTTGCCAGACTAAGTAGCCTTGTGACAAAAGAAGGTCTCATCACTAATCACGGAAAGGAAACTATCTTAGAAACCCTCAAGAAGTTTGAAGAGATTATTAATGACCATCATGTTGATGAAGTCAAAGGTGTTGCTACAGCGGCTGTAAGGAAAGCTGTAAACCAACAAGAAATACTACAAGCTATTTCTAATGAAACATCACTAAAATTTGATGTTCTTTCTGAATATGAAGAAGCCTACTATGGCTATTTGGCAGTAGTGAATTCAACAAATCTTGAAACAGGTGTGACAATTGATATTGGCGGTGGTAGTACTGAAGTGACACTTTTTGATAACCGCGAACTTATCCACTACCATAGCTTTCCATTTGGTGCTATCACGTTGAAACAGCAATTTATTCAACATGACCAGCCTACTAATGAAGAGCTCCAAGAACTGATTTCTTTCCTAAATTCTCAGTTTAGTTCTTTACCGTGGTTACATGGTTGTAACCTTCCTGTTATCGGTATCGGTGGTAGCGCAAGAAACCTCTCATTAGTTCACCAACTAAAAGTGAATTATCCATTATCCGGTTTACATCAATATGTAATCAAATTAGAAGACATTCAATCCATTTTAGAACAATTTGTGTCTCTAAGCTTTGAGGAACGACAGAATATAGATGGATTATCTAACGAAAGGGCAGACATTATTATCCCTGCAGTTCAAGCAATCGCATCTTTAATGACAATGACTGCTTCTACTCAATTTATAATGAGCAATAAAGGGCTTCGAGATGGTATTTTTCACGAAAAAGTTTTTCAAAAATTAGGATTAAAGCAGTTTCCAAATGTAGCTGAAGAAAGCTTCTATCAGCTAACACAAAGCTATAACATTAACATGTATCATGTAAAACAAATTGCAAAAATAGCTGGTATAATTCTCAAACAGACACATTCACTTTCAGAGTCTACTTATACTTTGGAAGAAGATTTACGCCTACTACGATATAGCACTCGGGTACTTTACCTTGGAGAGTTTATTAGTTCTGAAGCTAGTAGTCAGCATACATTTTATCTACTAACGAATATGACAATAGATGGTTTATCACATGAAGACAGGCTTGCTATAGCCTTCATAGCTTCCTTTAAATCTCGCTCGTACCTTAACAAGTATTCTCAAGCATTTAGCGAGCTTGTTACTAGTGAACAATTAAAAAGATATGAGAGATTAGGGGCAATTTTAAAGCTTGCTTATAGCCTAAATCGAACACGTAGAAATGTAATTACAGATATAACTGTAACTAAACTTCCAAAAAGAGCATTAGCTTTTTATATACAATGTCGTAAGGATGCACATTTTGAAGGGCAACAATCACAAAAGTATAAAAAACACCTAGAAAAAGCGATTGGTTTTCAGGTTGAACTTCAATTTGAACAGAATTCTTCTAATTAACAAAATCTTTACATAATATTAACAAATAGCTGATAAAATGAGGATAGATTTTATGACGAATAATCCATTATATTAGAGAAAGGTTGACTTTTTATGGAAGATACTAAAATAGAAAAACAAGTAGACCTTAATAACCCAACCTTCTATAACAACCGCGAATTAAGTTGGCTTGCCTTTAATGAGAGAGTGTTAGAAGAAGCCATAGATGAACGCAACCCCCTTCTAGAGCGACTTAAATTTTTAGCAATTTTCAGTTCTAACTTAGATGAGTTCTTTATGGTACGAGTTGCAGGTCTTAAAGATCAAGTAAAAGCAGGTTATAATCGCCCGGAAAATAAAGCAGGATTAACACCTAAGCAACAGTTGAAACAAATAGCTGAAAAGAATCATCGACTAGTACGTTTACAGGATAATGTTTATACAGAAACATTACTTCCTATGCTTTATCATGAGGGAGTACAATTTTTATCAATTGATGAGCTTGATGATATTCAAATGCAATTCTTAGAGAATAGGTTTGACCATTACATCTTCCCTGTCTTAACACCTATGGCAGTAGATGCTTATCGCCCTTTTCCTATGCTTCTAAATAGAAGTGTCAACCTAGCAGTTGTTCTCCAAAAAGACCGTCAAAAATCTAGAGAACAACTTGCTATCGTTCAAGTACCAGGAGTACTTACTCGATTTATTAAAATTCCTAGTGCCAATGGGAAGCATCAATATATTTTACTTGAAAATGTAATTAGTCATTTTATCGGGAAGCTTTTTTCAGGTTATGTAGTTAAGTCAGTTTCTCCATTTCGAATTACCCGTAATGCAGACTTAACGATCCATGAAGAAGGTGCACGGGACCTATTAAGAGAAATCGAAAAAGAATTAAAGAAACGTAAATGGGGAGCAGCCATTCGGCTAGAAATGCAAGAAGGGTTGATGGATCCAAAGGTGTTAAATCTATTACTAGATGTACTAGAAATACACAAAAACGATGTGTATTCATTCAATGGTCCTTTAGACTTAAGCTTCCTTTTTAAATTTTACGGAGAATTAGTACAGGATTATGAGCATCTAGCAAATGACACGCTAATACCTCAGCCAGCTAACGATTTAGTCGATGAGGAAGACATTTTTTCAGCGATATTGAAAAAGGATATCTTTTTTCACCATCCATATGAATCGTTTCAACCAATCGTTGATTTTATTTCCTTAGCCGCGGATGACCCAAATGTGCTAGCTATTAAACAGACACTCTATCGCGTAAGTGGAGACTCTCCTATCATTACAGCGTTAGCTCGTGCAGCAGAAAATGGAAAACAAGTTACTGTCCTCGTTGAACTGAAAGCACGATTTGATGAGGAAAACAATATTCAGTGGGCGAAAAAACTAGAAAAATCCGGTGTACATGTTATTTACGGCATTACTGGTCTAAAAACTCATAGTAAAATTACGTTAGTTGTTCGTCATGATAATAACTGTATTCAACGGTTTGTTCACTTAGGTACAGGAAATTACAATGATTCGACAGCAAAACTTTATACAGATATGGGAATTCTTACATCTGGTGAATCATTTGGCATTGATGCTACTAATTTTTTTAACTATTTAAGTGGCTATAGCGAAAAACCTCTATGGAATCATATTTCAACAGCACCTTTTGAAATACGTGAAACTTTCATTGATATGATCGAAAGTGAGATAGAGTACCATAAACAATATGGTCAAGGTCGAATCATTGCAAAAATGAATTCCCTAACAGACAAACCGATAATTCTTAAATTATATGAAGCTTCACAAGCAGGAATTAAAATTGATTTGATTATTAGAGGCATTTCTTGTTTACGTCCAGGTATTGAAGGAGTTAGTGATAATATACGAGTCATCAGTATCGTCGATCGGTTTTTAGAGCATAGTCGAATTTTCTATTTTCATCATGGTGGAAGTGAAAAGTTATTTCTATCCTCTGCTGACTGGATGACAAGAAATATGGAAAAACGTATTGAAATCCTCTTTCCAATCGAAAGTGAGACTATAAAAGAACGTATCAAGGATATATTACAAATCACCTTACAGGATAATATGAAGGCAAGGGAGCAAGACAAAACAGGATGCTACCATTACGTGAAGAAAACTGAACTCGAACAACCAATACAAAGCCAACTAACCTTCTACGAAATGGCTGCACAATTTAGTGAAGATGAATAAGAAGAATACTTGATCTAAAAAGCTGAGCCAAATAGCTCAGCTTTTTAGGTCAATGGTAAATTTATTTCTATCGTTGTTCCCTGATTAATTTCACTACTTATTTCAAAGCTTCCTCCGTGATCCTCTATTATTTTTTTACATAAAGGAATACCTACTCCTGTACCTTTTTCCTTTGTAGTGAAAAAAGGCTTTCCAAGCTGAGCTAACACTTCATGATTCATTCCTGGTCCATTATCCTCAACCACTATTTTATAATAATCCCCATATCTAAATGTAGTAAGTTCAAAGCTTCTATCTTGCTTATTTTCATACGCTTCTATAGAATTTCTAAGTAAATTTAACATCACTTGTTTAATCATCGGTTCATTTACTTCTACTTTTTCATCGGTCCTTTCGATATGATGCTTAAAAGTCACATTATGTAAAAGACATTCCGACTTTATTATTTCCACTAATGAAGTCATGATTAAATCTGGTTCCTGTATCTTTCTCTCTGTTTTTTTCCTTGAAACAGACAAAAAGTCTTCGATTATTCCGTTCATCCGATTTAACTCAGACATTATCGTTCCTGAATATTTCTGGTATCCATTAGTTAACTCTGCTAACTGTAAAAAACCTTTTATTACGGATAATGGGTTTCTGAGCTCGTGAGCAACTCCCGCAGCGATTTGTGACACTTCTTCCATTTGGTGATGAAAAGTCACTAAGTTTTCAAACCTTTTCTCAAGTGAATAATCATATACAAATAAATAAATTGAACGATTATCTTTACTAGGAATTCCTTTTATGTGGTAGAAAAGTTCCTCTTTTTCATACTCTACATAATTAGACTGATAAGTTTCTTGAATCTGTTGAATTAGTTGTAGTATTGGATAAATAAGAACGTGTTTTGCTTCAAATAATGAAATTTCTTTATATCTTATAAAATCTAATGAAACTTCTCCAAAAAGCTCGAGAAAGGTATTATTACAATCAATAATTAATTTATTCTCATCAACCTTTACGTATGGAATATTCAATTGTTTTAAAATTTCATTTTCTTCTGAGGGAATAGATTTTTCCATCTCCGATTCATAGAAATCCAATATAAATGCTCCTTCCATTTTTATACGTTAAAATGATAAGTGACCTGTATTGTAAAAAATGGTGTTTAGATTAGAATAATGTATATTAGTTAAAAAATTACTTATCGCTAACATAGTCCTAATTATATAAAAAATTCTATTATTTTCATAGAATCTTTTTACCTATGTACGTATTATATTTACCAATAAAATCACACTTTTACATGAATTGTCATACCCTATTTTATCATCTAGATATTTTAGGAGTGATAATATATGAATCCAATGGTAGTACAAATGGTCAATCACAAAGTAAATAATATTACTGCATCAGAATTAGTTGAACTTGGTAAACAATACCAAATGCCTATAAACAAAGAGCAAGCAGAAAAGGTTGTACGCATATTACGTTCTGAAACGATAAATGTATCAAATAAAGCTCAAGTAGAGAGAATGATTGAAAGATTAAAAACAGAGGTCGACCCCAAGGTTTCGACCATGATTAACCAATTATTACAGCAATTTGGACAATATCTATAAGTACATCTAAGGGACATATTACAGTAGAATAAAGCAATAACCAAACGAAAGAGCTTGCAAAAACTGGCAAGCTCTTTTTAAACATCCATAATAATAATAAATACTATTACTTATAAACTAATCGGCGATAAACAACGCAACATCTACTACAGCCATTCCAATTATAAACTATCTCCTGCTTATAGCTGCAATCTGAACATAGCAATAACTCGCAATATGGACACTCTTTCCCCTTATTGATTCGATTAGTTTCTTTCTTACCATCTTTGCCACAATCAACACAACGTTTAACCGACAAAACCTCATCCTCCCTTCTCTCTAAAATATGAAGTGAATATTATCAATATGTTTTTGATTGTGATTGTTACAGTTTAAATCCATTTCAGAAGGGAAATTTCTCTATATAAGATAATAAATAAGCTAAAAAAAGAGGAGTTGGTTTAAATGCCAGCACAATTTTGTTCGTTAGTATTTGTTTAGTTACTAAAAAAGTCTTCTCCTAAATTAAACGGAGAAGACTTTTTTATCTAATTTTTACGTTGTTGCAAGTAAATGATTTTGTAATTCTGAATCAAATACTTTTGATTTTAACATTTCAATTTCTAGTTTATATGGAGCTTTTTTATTTTTCTTGTCTGGTCCAACAAAAGGTGTTTCTAAAATCTTAGGCACATCTTGTAATTGCGGATGGTGAACAATAGTCGTTAGAGCTTCGAAACCAATATGACCAAAGCCGATATTTTCATGTCGGTCTTTTGCTGCTCCACATACATTTTTACTATCATTTATATGAAGTACTTTTATGCGGTCAATACCAACAATCTTATCAAATTGATCTAATACGCCATCAAAGTCATTCACAATATCGTAGCCAGCATCATGAGTATGGCAAGTATCAAAACAAACAGAAAGCTTCTCATTATGTGTGACACCTTCAATTATCTGAGCAATCTCTTCAAATGTTCTGCCACATTCTGAACCTTTCCCAGCCATTGTTTCAAGTGCAATTTGAACTTGTTGGTCTTGCTCAAGTACTTCATTCAAGCCTTCAATTATTTTCGAAATTCCTGCTTCTACCCCAGCGCCAACGTGTGCTCCGGGGTGAAGAACAATTTGCTTTGCACCTAGAGCCTCTGTTCTCTCAATCTCTGACCGTAAAAATCGTACACCTAACTCAAATGTTTCCGGTTTCGTAGTATTTGCAATATTGATTATATAAGGAGCATGGACAATAATTTCTGCGATCCCATTTTCTTTCATATGAGCAAGACCAGCTTCTATATTTAATTCTTCTATTGCTTTTCTTCTCGTATTCTGAGGCGCTCCAGTATAAATCATAAACGTACTTGCACCATATGAAACTGCTTCTTCACTCGATCCTAAGAGCATTTTCTTGCCACTCATTGAAACATGTGAACCTAATCGTAACAATTTCTCCACTCCCTAAACTAACTCTTTATTTTTTCTTTTTCGTTCGGCTCGTAATTCTACGTTGTTTTTGGTCTTCTTTTGCTTGCTTAAACTTAGCTTTTTTCTTATAGCCTGGTTTTACATTCTTTGCCTTTGCTACAGCTTTTCCACCTGTATTTTTCGTTTCTTTTCTTTTTGTTACAATCGTTGTGCTCGTTGTCGGCCTTGTTCTCGGCTTCTCTAATTGAGCCCATTCCCCTTTTTTCACATCTACGTACGAGAAGGAGATTCCTCGCTTAATAAGCTTATCGACAGCTTGTTGGTCAGATGGCTCAAAAATAGTCAGTGCAATACCCTCTTCCCCAGCTCTAGCTGTACGACCCACTCGATGGATATAATAATCTAAATCCTTAGGAATATCTACATTTACAATATGACTAATCCCTTTAATATCAATTCCTCTTGCAGCTAAATCAGTTGCTACAAGGTATTGAATCTTAGCCTCTTGTAATTGCTTCATTACTTGTTTGCGATGTCTAGGGTTTAGTCCTCCATGTAGCCTTTCTACATTCATCCCTGCTGCTGCCATAGCATCAGCTACTTCATCTGCATGTTCCTTTGTATTCGTAAAGACAATAGCTAAATAAGGGTTTAGAAGCTTAGCTGCTTCAATTACCACTTGAATTTTGTCTCTATGACGTAATGGTAATAGCTGATGGTCAATTTTTTTCGCTGTTGCATTTTTTGGTTCCACATGTACGTGACGTGGATTATTCATATACTTCTTAAGGAATGGTTGAAGGTTCTCTGGAATCGTTGCTGAGAATACAAGCATCTGTAAGTCTTCAGACATTCTTGATGCAACTTTATCTACCTCAGCTATAAAGCCCATATCCAACATCTGATCAGCCTCATCAACGACTAGTGTAGAGCCAGTGTAAATTTTCAGGGCTTGCTCGTCCATCATATCGGCAATTCTTCCTGGTGTACCAACAACAATATGTGGTTGTTGATTTTTCAATTTTTCAATTGTACGTACGCGGTCTGTACCCCCTACAATTAACATTGCTTGGATAGAATCTTCTTTTTCTAACAAAGATTTTAACACTGATAAAATTTGTGAAGCTAGCTCCCGTGTAGGTGCTGTAATAACAGCTTGTACTTCACTAATAGCTGGGTCAATTCTATCTAAGAGCGGTAATAAAAAGGCAAGTGTTTTTCCTGAACCGGTTTGTGATTGACCGATTACATCCTTTCCATTTTTTATCGCTGGAATTAAACGTTCTTGTATTTCAGTTGGCATATCAAATCCTTGCTCCAACATGGAATCAATTAAAAATGGTTTTAGCTCAAACCGTTCAAAATTAGAGTTCATCATAAAATCTCCTACCTTCACTTATCTAAGTTACTGTCAATATTTCTTTGCAATAGTTTATTATAACATAATTTTCTTCTCTGTTTTTAAAAAAGCTTTATTCCTATTTGTTTTTCAACTTTTTTAATTAATTGTTACCTTATTATGATACTTGTTTACTTTCACCAATATCCTAAAAGAGCATAGTTTACTTATAGAGAATCATTTCATGAACGAAAGGATGACACATAATGTTTTCTCCTATGCATCATCAACCATCACCAATGCCAATGCAATCTCAGACCGGTCCTTCACTTTTTGAATTTCCTGGCTCGCCAATGCATGCTCCTATACAGCAACAATCAATGCCAATGCATGGAATGCCTTATCAACAACCGATGAATCCTTCTCCTCAACCAAAAGGTGGTTTCCTTTCACGCTTATTTAAACGTAGCGGTGGGTCTCCATCAATCGGTAATCATGGTACAGCATTTAATTCAAACCCATCATTCGGATTTGGTGGAGGTGGAAATCCAACAGGAGCCTTTCCTCAGGCTGCCGGTTTAGCTGGAGCAGCGGGTGCAACAGGTGCAGCTGCTGCAACAACTGGTGCTGCTACTGGCGGAGGTTTTATGGGCTTCATTAATAATGCTCAGAAAGTCATTGGTGTAGCACAACAAGTAGGGCCGATGGTTCAACAATACGGTCCTCTAGTTCGTAGCGCGCCTGCATTATATCAAATGTTCAAGGGGAGTAGTGGCGGTCAAACCAATCCCGCTGAAACAACTAATGAAGAAGCAACACCAGCTGAACCAGTTTCTAATACACAGCCATCTAAATCACTCACTGCAACAACTTCTACTAAATCAAACCATACTCCACTAATGACCGAAGATTTCCCATTGTCTGAACCAGTAGCTAAAAAGAACACTGTAGCTGGTATGCCAGGTCCTAAATTATACGTTTAATATATTATGCCCTAGCCTAATTCATTGTCAGTCTACAATAACTCCTTTATAATTAGAATGTGCAAGTACATCCATGTACTTGCAGATTTTTTGTAGGAGGCCTGTCATGAAAGTTTTAAAAATATCTCCACGAGGCTATTGTTATGGTGTAGTAGATGCAATGGTCCTAGCAAGACAAGCTGCACAAAACCTTGATTTACCAAGACCCATTTATATTTTAGGAATGATCGTTCACAATAAACATGTTACAGAGGCATTTACTGAAGAAGGTATTATATCATTAGATGGCCCAAACAGAATGGAAATTATAAAGAATGTCGACAAAGGAACTGTAATTTTTACAGCACATGGTGTATCACCAGAAGTACGTAAGGTTGCAAAAAATAAGGGCCTAACGATTGTTGATGCAACATGCCCTGATGTAACAAAAACACATGATTTAATAAGGGAGAAAACATCTGAAGGCTATCACATCATCTATGTTGGTAAAAAAGGTCACCCTGAGCCAGAAGGAGCTATCGGTGTTGCTCCTGAACATGTTCATCTTATCCAGACAACTGATGACGTAGCACAGTTAGATCTTACTTCAGATAAGCTCCTTGTAACAAATCAAACAACAATGAGTCAATGGGATGTAGCAGATATTATGAATGCAGCATTAAAGAAATATCCTCATGCCGAAATTCATAATGAAATTTGTCTCGCTACTCAAGTTCGTCAAGAGGCTGTTGCAGAGCAAGCTGCAGAAGTAGACCTCGTTATCGTTGTTGGTGACCCAAAGAGTAATAACTCTACTCGCCTTGCTCATGTTTCTGAAAAAATTGCTGGTACTAAAGCATATCGTGTGGCAGACGTAAGTGAAATTCAGCTCGATTGGCTAAAGGGCATTACCTACGTAGGAGTAACATCCGGTGCTTCAACACCTACTCCTATTACAAAAGAAGTTATAAACTTCCTCGAGAATTATAATCCTGAAGATGAAACAACATGGACATTAGAAAAGAAAGTAGAACTTAACAAAATTCTACCCAAAGTTCGTCCAAAGAAAAATTAGCACACATTAAAGAGGCTGCCTATTTGTAAAAACTTTAAAATAGGCAGCCTCTTTTCATTTTCACAAAAACTAATTAAATGACTTTTACACAAAAGTAAAAGGATCTGTATTTATTTTAGATGCTGTGATTTCAATTGCATGATTATTTCTTTCTGCCCAGGCCTGAAGGTATATTCTTACTCCATCCTTCATTATTTTTTCTACATTATGTCCCGGATCGACAATATTTAAACCATCCATCATAGCATCATGTGCAACATGATAATAAACATCACCTGTAACAAAAACATCCGCGCCTTTAAATCTTGCCTGTGACATATACTTATTGCCATCTCCACCTAAAACAGCTACCTTCTTCACCTTATCGCTCAGATTACCTACGACCCGCGCTCCCTTTACATCAAAAGTCTTTTTGACATGATGAGCGAACTCTTCTAACGTCATTTCAGTTTCTAATTCACCAATTCTCCCTAAACCTAGTGACTCTCCTTGGTTGTCTAATGGATAAATATCGTAAGCAGGCTCTTCATATGGATGAGCTTTAATCAAAGCTCTTAGTACTTTATTTTGAAGGTGAATTGGGATAATTGTTTCAATTTTTGTTTCCTTCACAAACTCTAGTGTTCCTTTTTGACCGATATAAGGGTCTGTACCTTCCTCAGGTAAGAATGTTCCTGTTCCAACACTATTAAATGTACAGTTACTATAATTCCCTATATGACCAGCACCCGCAGCTCCTAATGCCTGTCTAACCTCATTTTCATGTGATTCCGGTACAAAAACTACTAATTTCTTTAAAGCAATCGTTGTTGTCGGGGCAAGTACATCTATATTTTCTAAGCCTAATGCTTCTGCCATTAAATCATTGACTCCACCTTTTGCAACATCTAAATTTGTATGAGCCGCATAGATAGTAATGTCATTCTTAATTGCCTTTTCAACAATTCTCCCATTCGGTCTATCAGTTGCAATACTTTTTAACGGACGAAAAATAAGAGGATGATGTGCAATAATTAAATCTACATTCTCTTCAATTGCTTCATCAATAACCTCTTCTAACACATCGAGAGCAATCATTACTTTATGTATAGGCTTATTTAGTGTACCGATCATTACACCATTCTTATCTCCTTCTACCGCAAGAGATTTTGGTGACCACTCTTCAAAAGCTTGAATGACTGTTTGTCCATTTAGTGATTTATTCATCCTTTTAAAACCCCCTCAACTTTTTCTATTAAAGACGTTAGCTCCTCTTTCTTTTGTAACACTTCTTCTGTTTGCTTTGCTTCTTTAAATTGTGACAAAATCCTTCTCCAATTTTCTAATTCATAAGTCCACTTTTTACAGAAGGCTTCATTTCTCTCCAGCATTAAGTAAGGCCCTAATAATATAGAAAGCTCTTTGTTATCTTCGTAAAGCTCTTCAGCTTCTCCTCTATCAGCAACTAATACTTCATATATTTTATTATCTTCTTCTAGAATTGTTTCTTTCGTTAATGCCCAACCATTGTTCATGAGCCAAATTCGAACTTTATCTGCTGTAACATTAGGTTGTAAAACTAAGCGCTGTACGCCGTCGAGCTTATCTTTCCCCTCTTCAAGAATCGTGGCAATCAACACTCCACCCATCCCAGCAATTGTTATTACCTCTACTTCACCTGGTTCCATTACCTCTAATCCATTTCCCTTACGTACCGAAATAACAGACTGGAGTGAAAGTTTCTCTACTTGTTCCTTAGCAGAGAGAAAAGGTCCCTCATTTACCTCCCCTGCTACTGCTTTATGTAGTTTCTTATGCAACGCTAAATAACACGGTAAATACGCATGATCAGACCCAATATCAGCTACACTTGAGCCATTTGGTACATATTCTGCGACTTCCTTTAAGCGTCTTGATAATTGCAATTCGTTCATCTATTATTCACCACTAACCTTATTTATTAGAGGTATTGTTCCTCATAAAAACTAGTTTCATTATACGGAAGTTGTAAGTCGCCTTGCAACCAGTAGACAGTATAAAATCTGTAAAGTGATCTTTTCGTTTCATAAGCAATGAAAAAAGAGGGTATATATACCCTCTTTACATTCATTATTCAGAAATTGATAGCAAGTATGTAGCGATTGCATCAGCTTCAACTTGATTATGTGGCATTGGAGGCATTGAGCCGATACCTTTTTGAACGATGTTAGCGATTTCTTCCTCAGAATATCTACCATCTAAGTCGCTAATAGCAGGGTTAGAACCTACACCTTGAAGGTCGCCACCATGACATCCGATACATGATCTGTTTACAAGTTCTTCACCAGCAGTAATTGGATCTTCAAATTCTACTACTTCTTCAGCACCTTCACCGTCCGCCTCATCTGCACTTAATTTCTCAGATAATCCAACGAATGAAAGAGAAAACATAAGAAGAATTCCAATAATTGCTATAACTCCAAATGGAACTAATGGTTTACCTTTCACTTTCTTATCCCCCTTTACACTATAATAATTGTATTCACCTATTATGTTTGTGAATATCGGTTAGGATTCCCTCTATATTTTACTTGAAAACATTACAAGAGAAAAGAGATAAGATCAGATTTGCTTATTTTGTCACTCTTTTCCCTTGATATACACTCCTATGTAAACATTATCTACTTGAACTTACTCTATTATATAGCAAATAAAAAGAAAATCAAAAGTACAAACCCAATTGAACCTGCAATTGTAAAGTATTTTAATTTAAATTTTACACCGATTGCAAGCCAAGTTACACATGTTAATAGTATTGTGAGCGCCATTGCTAGGCTGTTGTTTGGAAAGAGTTGATCTGTTCCATGAACCATTAGGATAAACAATACTAGTGCCCCTACTAAATAATATAAATGAGCGAGCATTTGATGTGATTCAAACATTTTTCGCCCCATAAAGAAAATTGCTACGACAAAAAATGTTCCTAGGAGCATTTGCATTACAAACGAAAAATCAGTAAAATAAATTACAAGAACTGTTAATGCTAAAGATAGATTAACAAGGAAAAATGTATAAATAACTTTGATATTCCATTTTGAACGTTGAGTCTGGGCTGGTTCTTCTTTAGTTTCGTTTCCTTCTGAATACAGACTTAACAGAAAATCACAATAATGGGCAGGTAATAAATTACTTGCTTTCCAATGTTTTATTTCTTTAATAATTGTTTCTTTACGTTGCGGGTCCATTGGCTCTCCTCCTAACCCCCATAACCGCGTACAAAAATGGTTTACTTCTCGATAAATACGAAGTAAACCATAGATAGATATTAAATTTTACTCTAAGAAATCCTTTAATCGCTTGCTTCTACTTGGGTGCCTTAATTTACGTAAAGCTTTAGCCTCAATTTGACGGATACGCTCCCTAGTAACACCAAATACTTTTCCTACCTCTTCTAATGTGCGAGTTCTTCCGTCATCTAGACCAAAACGAAGACGTAACACATTTTCTTCTCTATCAGTAAGAGTATCTAGTACATCTTCTAATTGCTCTTTTAAAAGCTCGTAAGCCGCGGCATCCGATGGAGCAAGTGCATCTTGGTCTTCAATGAAATCTCCAAGATGAGAATCATCTTCTTCACCAATTGGCGTTTCTAATGATACTGGTTCTTGAGCAATTTTTAGAATTTCACGAACTTTCTCAGGAGTTAAATCCATCTCCTCTGAAACTTCTTCTGGCGTAGGTTCACGACCAAGGTCTTGAAGTAGCTGTCTTTGAACACGGATTAATTTGTTGATAGTCTCAACCATATGAACCGGGATACGAATCGTTCTTGCTTGGTCAGCAATTGCTCTTGTAATTGCCTGTCTAATCCACCAAGTTGCATACGTACTAAATTTATATCCTTTTTCATAATCGAACTTTTCAACAGCTTTAATTAGACCCATATTACCTTCTTGAATTAAGTCAAGGAACAGCATCCCACGTCCAACGTAACGCTTTGCAATACTTACAACTAAGCGAAGGTTCGCTTCTGCTAAACGACGTTTCGCTTCTTCGTCACCCTGTTCAATACGTTTTGCTAATTCAATTTCTTCTTCTGCTGATAAAAGTGGTACTCGGCCGATTTCTTTTAAATACATACGTACAGGATCATTAATTTTAATACCTGGTGGTACGCTTAAATCATTTAAATCGAACTCTTCCTCTTTCTCAACTTGCTGTAAACTAGGTGGGACATCATCTGATTCATTTAAAATCTCAATACCCTGTTCACCTAAATATTCAAAAAACTCGTCCATCTGATCTGAATCCTGATCAAATGCAGCTAGTCTTTCTGTAATTTCAGTATAGGTTAGGACACCACGCTTTTTCCCTAGCTCTACTAATTGTTCCTTAACCTGATCGATTGACAACTCGCCTTCCGCCAATGGGCGTAATGGTTTCTCAGCCATTCGATCCCCTCCTTCCATTGTTCAAGACAATTTATATCTTTACTTACTTAATTTTTGATTGTTCGAGACTTACTTCTGTTTCAAGTCTCTCTTCATTTGAATAATTTCCATTGCTATTTGAGCAGCAAGAACAGCATCTTGCTGTCTTTCAGCTGCACGTTTGTCTTTTTCTCTCTGTTCTATTTCTACCCACTTTGGATAATCTTCAACCTGTCTAATATAATCAGCCAGTTCTTGTTCCGTTAATTCAGCAACATCAATCAAGGCAATTTCAGACGCTACCTTAATTATTTGTTGGTCAGGAAGTCTTTGTACAAACCTTCCTGGGTCTGGTGGATTTCCTTCTGCATAATAAGCATATAAGTATGCAGCAATGGCATGATGTTCATCTATATTAAAGGCTCCTCCAATACGTTCTTGGATTGTATCCGCTAAGTCAATATCCCTCATCATATGCGCAAGCAATCGCCTTTCTGCCATATGAAAGGCTGGTAACAACCTCTTTTGCTGAATTTGCCTTTGGATTGCTATAGGCTTTTTTTCAGTAGGTTGTTGACCCATCTTTGATTTCTTTTGTTCTCGAAATATTCGATATTGCTCTTGCTTTAATGAATCTAATGATAATGAAAATTCCTCAGCAATTTGCCTTAAATAATGATCCCTTTCAACCGAACTTATTAACTTACTGATTTCTGTAAGTACTTCTTCGATATAACGTATTCTTTCTCCTTCATCTTGAAGGTTTCTATCCTGACGTAGATATCTTATCTTAAAAGCCATTAATGTTAAGCTTGCCCCTATTACATCCGTTTTAAATCGATTTCCACCAAATTTCTGGATGTAGTCATCAGGATCAAGTCCGTCAGGTAATATTGCTACTTTGACGAAACACCCTACAGATTCTAAAGTAGAGGAAGCTCGAAATGCCGCACTCTTTCCTGCTGAATCCGGGTCGTAGCAAATGACAACAGTTTCTGCATTACGACGAATTAATTTTGCCTGCTCTTCAGTTAATGATGTACCTAGAGTAGCGACACCATTTTTCACATCTGCCTTCCAAGCGGCAATTACATCAACATATCCTTCAAATAGAACAGCTTCGTTTGCCTTTCGGATTGTCGGTCTAGCAAGGTGTACACCATAGAGTGTTTTACTTTTATTGAAGATTTTTGATTCTGGGCTATTTAAGTATTTTGGTTTCCCGTCCCCAATAACTCTTCCACCAAAGGCGATTGGCTTACCTTGACTATCCCAAATTGGAAACATAATTCGACTTCGAAATCTGTCGAAATACTTTCCATCAAACTCTCTTACTGATAATAGGCCAGCTTGCTCTACCTTTTTTAAATCATACTTTCGTTTTTCTAAAAAGGTTTGTATGCTATTCCAAGCATCAGGAGCATACCCAATTTGAAAGGTTTCTATCTGCTCTTTCGAAAAGCCTCTACCTTCCAAGTACTTTCTCCCAACCTCACCATGTTCTGTATTAACTAAAATATGATGATAAAATTTTGAAATAAGTTCATGAACTTCACTCATTTGAGTTAGCTCGTCATCTTTATTTCTTCCTTCAAAATCACTAACCTCTGGAAGGTCTATTTTGGCTCTAGAAGCTAAATTCTTAACTGCTTCTATAAACGTATATCCCTCAATTTCCATGATAAATGAATATACATTGCCACCTGCCCCACAGCCGAAGCAATGATATAGTTGCTTTTCGGATGACACAGAAAAGGAAGGTGACTTTTCCCCATGAAACGGGCAAAGACCTACATATTGACGCCCTTGCTTTCTAAGCTGAACATAATCGCTTATCACTTCAACGATATCAACAGATTGTCGTATCTTTTCTATCTTTTCATCTGAAATTCGACTCCCCATGGTCACTTCACCATTCTTTACCTAAAGGGTTACTTACAAATAGTCATGTTATTATTTACCTCAACAAATACTTTGAACGCTATTAGGATTCGAGCTTTTTCTTCATAATCCTTCTTTTTGAGATAAAATCTTTCTTAATACATTAGAAAAATTAATTCGGTCAGTTTCTGTAAACTTTTTCGGACCTTTCGTCTTATTCCCAGCTCTCCTCTGTTTTTGAGATAAATGTCTCAGGTGTAGTAAGTTAGAAATATTATCCTCATCGTAAATCATTCCCCTCGGAGAAATAACATTTGCACCTCGAGGTAACAATAAAGAAGCTAAAGCATGGTCTTGAGTCACTACCACATCCCCCTTCTGAACATGGTTAATGATATACAAGTCAGCTGCTTCACGGTCTTTATCAACAATGATTGATTTGGCAACTCTCTTATCTACGACATTATGAGCATAAGACGAAATAAGAAAAACCTCTGACTTAAATTCTTCTGCAATAATAATAATTTCTTCTTTTACTGGACATGAGTCAGCATCCACTATAATGTTTTGCTTTATTCTCTCCATATAACTTTAATTCTACATCCCCTTGCATTATCCTGCTTAGATTTTGTGAATACGAAGAAATTTGTCGACAAACCTTTATCTCTTACTATCATTACCAAAAAAAACAATAAAAAATCTTGACTTTCTCAATTTATTTGTTCTTTTTTCGATTTATGCTTGATTTTTTGATATTTGATCACAATTTTTTATTATAGTAAATATTTACGAGTTTGACTACATATTTGTTATATTTTTATTTATTTCTTAATTTCCCTGAAAGAATACCTTAGATTAGTTATGAGTTATGAGTTATGAGTTCCAAGTATTTATTTTTTTAGCTAGTTAAAAAGCTTTTGCGGTACTTTCAATTCATAATTCATAACCCATAATTTATAATTTAAAAAAACTCCCTATCACTAGAGAGTTCATTCATGATTACTTTCCTTGAAACATGTTTGAAATTAAATTTGCTGTTTCTTCTACCGCTTTGCTTGATACATCGATAACAGTACAACCAATTCTATTCATAATGTCTTCAGCATATTCTAACTCTTTCTTAATACGGTCAATATTTGCATAGTTAGCTTCTGCTTTTAGGCCTAATGCCTTTAGGCGCTCTGCACGGATGTCATTTAACTTTTCTGCACTGATTTTTAAACCTATACATTTTTTGGGAGATACTTTAAAGAGTTCTTCTGGTGGCTCTACCTCTGGTACTAAAGGTACATTCGCAACCTTTAAACGTTTATGAGCTAAGTATTGCGAAAGAGGTGTTTTTGACGTTCTTGAAACACCAATTAATACGACATCTGCTCTCATAATCCCTCTAGGATCTCTACCGTCATCATATTTAACCGCAAACTCAATTGCCTCTACTTTACGAAAATATTCCTCATCTAAACGATAAACAAGTCCAGGCTCAAAGCGAGGCTGTTGATTCGTTAATGCACTAATTTTCTCAAGCATAGGCCCAATTATATCTACAATTTCTACCTTTTCTTTCGATGCTTGCTGAATTAAATATTGTTTAATTTCAGGTACAACTAGTGTAAATGCTATGACAGCATTTACTTGTTTAGCTAAAGTAATAATTTCATCAATTGTGACTTTATCTTCCACATATGGAATTCTCCTAACTTCCACTCCTGTGCCACTAAATTGACTAGTAGCTGCCTTGACTACTAAATCTGCTGTTTCACCAACAGAATCGGATACTACATAAACGACTGGTCGGTGTTTTAAATCTACCATTCCTACCTCCTATAGAGTGTTCAATTATACCTTGACCTTAAATTAAATCATCGCTCGCTAAGTCTACCAATAACTTAGTTATATTTGTTTTCGTCATTCTACCAACAACTTCGTATCCTGAACCTTTGTCACACTCACACACTACAGGAAGGGCATCTATTTGTTTATCAATTAACTTGTTGGCTACTTCTATTATTAAATCATCCTTCTTGCACATCGTTATGTTCGGCATTCTTGTCATAATAATACTGACCGGCATTGTTTCTAGCTTTTGCTTTCCGATACTTGCTCTTAACAAATCTTTTCTTGATAGAACACCAACTAAAGTTGAATGAGAATCTATTACAAATAGAGTGCCCACATCTTCTAAAAACATTGTACAAATCGCATCATATACTGATGAAGATTCACTTACTGATACTGGTATTGACTGATATTCTGAAACTGTAATGTTCTTTACCTTCTCAGTGAGCATTTGGGAACCAGTCTTACCTGTATAAAAATAACCTACTCTAGGTCTTGCATCCAAAAATCCTGCCATTGTTAAAATCGCTAAATCAGGTCTAAGGGTTGCTCTAGTTAAAGATAGCTTTTCAGCAATCTGTTCGCCCGTAATTGGACCGTTTTCCTTAACAATATCTAAAATATGTTCTTGACGAATAGTAAGTTCGATTGTTTTCACCGCCTTCATAACACAAATGTGTTATGCTTATTCATAAGAACATTATATACTAATTCAATCAAATTTGAAATATATGCATAACATTTCTGTTTTTTTTGAAAAATATTAATCAAACTTCTACTAGATATTGAAAATGAGGTGTCCAAAAGACACTTATATCTTTTGGAGCACCTCAGAATGAGCTAACGTTAGCGTATTAGCTAAAAAACAATGACATCAAAGTGTGCGAAAGATTGAATTGTTTCCGCTAGCTTTTTCATTTGAGTCAAACGATTTTGTTTAACTTTTTCATCATCACTCATAACCATAATGTTATCAAAATAATTATTAATCACAGGTTGAATTTTTTCAAGAGCTTGTAGGGCTTCTGAAATATTACTTTTTTCAATCTCCTCATCAACCACTTGTTTTGTTTCTATATATGCCTTATAAAGTGCCTGTTCTTCTTCTTTTTCAAACAATGCTTCTTCTATTTCACCTTCACCAGTGGCTTTCTTAGAAATGTTCGTTACGCGACTTAAAGCTTCGACTAAATCTTTTAAATCTGACTCATTTAATTTCTTCATCAACGTCTCTGCTTTAGTAACTAAAACTTCTACAAGACCAACAGACCCACCTAGAACTGAGTCAATTACATCATAGCGTACCCCACGTTCTTGTAGAGCATTTTTTATACGTAGCTTAAAGAAATTTAGTAACTCATCATAAACCTCTTCCTTACCACGCTTCAGCAATTGGCGTTGTTCAATAATGTTTAATGACATTTGTAGAAGTTCTTCTAGCTTAATTGCTAACTTATGGTCTAAAAGCATTTGCACGATCCCAGTCGTCTGCCTTCTAAGTGCGTATGGGTCTTGTGAACCTGTAGGAATTAGGCCAATAGCAAAACAAGCTGTAACTGTATCTAGCTTATCGGCTATACTAACAACAGTACCAATTAGGGTTTCAGGGCTAGCATCTCCTGAGAAGCGAGGCATATAGTGCTCATAAATCGCTTTCGCTACCGATTCATCTTCTCCTGCTTTTAGTGCATACTCTTGACCCATTCTTCCTTGTAGTTCTGGGAATTCGTATACCATTTGTGTAACTAAATCAAATTTACATAGCTGTGCTGCTCTGTCAATTTTTTCACGGTCGTCTATTGCAAGTAGACTTGATAATTTACTCGCACTATCTCTAACTCGACGTACTTTGTCACCAATTGAACCTAGTTCTTCATGATAAACAATGTTTTCAAGCTGAGAAAGAGCATCCTCAATTTTCATCTTCTGGTCCTCACGATAGAAAAACTGAGCATCAGATAATCTAGCGCGAAGAACTTTTTCATTACCTTTTACTACGTTGTCAAGGTGTTTATGGTCACCATTTCGAACCGTTATAAAACGAGGTAATAACGTATTAGACTTGTCTTTAACTGGGAAATAGCGTTGATGCTCCTTCATTGATGTGATAAGCACCTCTTGTGGTACTTCTAAAAAGCTCTCATCAAACCCACCGAACAATGCTGTTGGATATTCCACAAGATTATTTACTTCCTCAAGTAAGTCTTCATCTATTGGGACAGTCCATTGATTTTCTTCTTCAATTAACTGAATTTGCTTACGAATTGCATCCTTTCTCTCTTCAGGATTTACAATTACATACTGCTGTAACAATGTTTTAGCGTAATCAGAAGGTTGATTAATGTCTACTTTTTGACCTAGGAAACGGTGTCCATATGTAAAGCGGTCTGTATGAACATTAGTAATTTCAAATGAAAGAACTTCCTCACCATATAATGCTACTAACCATTGAATTGGACGAACAAAACGTAAATCATAGTTATTCCATCTCATATTTTTAGGAAAATGTAATGATGTAATTAACTCCTGCACTTGAGGTAATACTAGCTTCGTTTCTTGTCCTGCTGTGAATTTTTTTGCAAATACATATTCTCCACCATTAACTTCTTGGAAAAATAAATCTTCAGGGTCTACACCTTGTCCACGGGCAAATCCTAAAGCTGCTTTTGTCCAATTACCATCATCATCTATTGCAATTTTCTTTGCAGGCCCTCTTGCTTCTTCTTCCATATCTTCTTGCTTTTCAGCTAAACCATGTACAAGTACAGCTAAACGTCTTGGCGTTGAATACGATTCAATTGTATCAAAAGAGATTTTCTCAGTATTTAGCCATTCCGCAACCTTAGTCGATAACTGATTCATCGCATCAGTAACAAAACGGGCAGGCATTTCTTCCATTCCGATTTCTAATAAAAAGTCACGTTTACTCATCGTTCTTCTCCTCCTTCACCTTAAGCATTGGGAAGCCTAAGCGCTCTCTCTCCTCATAATAAACAGATGCACATTTTCTTGCTAAATTACGAACTCGACCAATATAGCCTGTTCTTTCTGTTACTGAAATTGCACCTCTTGCATCAAGTTGGTTAAAGACATGTGAGCACTTTAAGACGTAATCATAAGCAGGGAAAACAAGTTCTTCTTCTAACGCCCTTTGTGCTTCTTGCTCATATGTGCTAAATAAACTAAATAACATTTTGCTATCAGACACTTCAAACGTATATTTTGAGTGCTCATATTCAGGCTGTAAATATATATCTCCATATGTGAAGCCATTAACCCATTCAAGGTCAAATACATTTTCTTTATCTTGGATATAAGACGCTAACCGTTCAATTCCATATGTAATCTCAGCTGCTACAGGATTCGCATCAATCCCACCTACTTGTTGGAAATATGTAAATTGAGTAATTTCCATTCCATCAAGCCAAACTTCCCACCCTAGTCCCCATGCACCAAGAGTAGGAGCTTCCCAGTTATCTTCAACAAAACGAATGTCATGTTCTAGAGGGTTAATTCCTAATTCCTTTAAACTTTCTAAATACAATTCCTGAATATTATCAGGTGACGGCTTCATAATTACTTGGAATTGGTGATGTTGATAAAGACGATTTGGGTTTTCACCGTAACGACCATCTACAGGGCGTCTTGAAGGCTCAACATAGGCTACATTCCAAGGCTCTGGACCTATACTTCGTAAATAAGTCATCGGGTTCATCGTTCCTGCACCCTTCTCAACATCATACGCTTGAGTGATAATACAGTTTTGTTTAGCCCAAAAATTTTGTAAAGTTAAAATCATATCCTGGACATTCATAATACATCCTCCATTCTTTAATCAAACAGTTGTAAAGCTGGTGTCAGCTGAAGTTGGTTCTAGTTTGGGCAAATAGAGATTAAAAACAAAAAAAACCTCTCGTCCCTATGTTTAAAATAAATTAAACATAGGGACGAGAGGTTTTCCCGCGGTTCCACCCTAATTGCTTATCATCAAAGAATAAGCCACTTTCACCGATTGTGCTCCAGACTGCCTTCGTTATCTTCAACACCCCTAGCTCTCACTATCCTAGGTTCGCTTTCTGTTGAGAGGATAAGTACTACTTTCCTTCTTTACACCATATAAATTTAATTGAATCATACTGAAATTTTCTGAAGATGTCAAATTTCGTCATAGCCCATTCGCTCAAGCTGTTCCAAAAAACGCTTTGACTTTAGGTTAAGCCCTGAATATTGGTCGTAATATGTAGAGATAACTTTTTTTATTTCATCCTTCGTTTCTCTTTTGACTGACACTTTCCCTAATCTTTTTAAATCGAAGTGATAAAATATACGTAATAATTTTACTGTCGCTGGAGTAATTTTGATTAGGTGTGGATCTTTATAAAAGCAACGATGACAAAGAAATCCCGCTTCTTTTATCGAAAATCCAAAATCCCCTTCTTGATTGCCACAGCTATTACAGCTATCTAGTTGTGGGTGAATCCCTGCTACTGGCAGCATCTTCATTTCAAAGATACGAATCAATATCTCCGGATCAACTTCTTCATTCATATAGTGAAGAGTTTGAAATAATAGCTCAAATAAAAATGGATTACGCTGTCGTTCGTCCGTTAGTTTATCTAATAATTCTACAATATAGGAAGCATAAGAGGTTCGAAACAAGTCATTTCGAACCTCACGAAATGAGTCTATGATTTCACCTTGCTGTAACAGTCCTAGTCCCGTACTTTTTTGAAAAAGAAATGAACCATAGATGAAATGTTGTGAAATCGCAGTAAACCGACTCCGGGGCTTTTTCGCACCTCTAGCCATAACCCCAATCTTTCCATATTCTCTTGTATATAAAGTAACAATCTTATTCGATTCACCGTAATCCATTGTTCGGATTACAATACCTTCTGCTTTTTGCAACACCTACATCACCACATTTACTTAGTGTAAGGTGCAATAAGGGCTAATGAGCGTCTACTTTATCTAATTCATCCTCAAAATCATTTAACTGTGTGTCGTCATTATCACGTTCTAACTCTTTAAGTAGCAAATACGTGTCAACATTGCCTGTCATTGAAAATACTTTCCATGAGAAATCAAGCATCTAAGACTCCACCTTTCTATGAATTCAATTTAGACCGCTCTATAGTCCTATCTTGACCTATTTTTTAAAAATCATGTTAAGGAAAATTTGTAAATTAAAAACTAAGAGCTGTTTTTAATTTACGCACATGTTTTCTGAGCGATGTCCCAAAAGCTTGTTTTTTACTTTGAGGATACCCTCGTACAACCATGTGTAGAAATCGAAACCATTGCTCATCTTTGCCCCAGCTAAAATACTTTTTACTAACTCAATCATAAATTTTTTCAATAGAAAAAACAATGGCTACAGATTGTGCCATTGTTAAATCTTTGTTAACAGTATATTACATTCCTACAATTGGTTGCGGACGACTAAGAATTACCCTACAAATTCTATATAATCTAGACTTCATAAAACCTGTGTTGATATTCTAATACTCGTCCGATCTAAAGCCATAGTCTCTAAGCTGAGCAGGCTTATTTCTCCAATCCTTCTGTACCTTAACCCATAGCTCTAAGAATACTTTTGAACCAAGTAAAGCTTCGATATCTGCTCTTGCTCTTTTCCCTACTTCTCGAAGCATTGTTCCCTGCTTACCAATGACAATCCCTTTTTGAGAAGAACGTTCTACTATTATTGTTGCTCCAACGTAGACTGTATCATTTGTTTCTCTACGTTTCATTTGCTCAATTACAACAGCAATCGAATGAGGAATTTCTTCCCGAGTTAGGTGCAGTACCTTTTCACGGATTAATTCAGCCACAATAAAGCGTTCTGGGTGGTCTGTCACCTGATCTGTTGGATAATATTGTGGTCCTTCAGGCATGTATCCAACAATTTGATCTACCAGTGTTGAAACATTACTTCCTTCTAACGCTGACACTGGTACAATTTCTTTGAAGTTGTAACGAGTACGATAACTGTCAATAAACTTTAATAATTTTTCAGGCTCGACTTTATCAATTTTATTTACAACAAGAAAAACAGGAGTGTTTGTTTCCTCAAGACGCTCGAGGATAAACTGTTCTCCAGGCCCAAATGATTGGTCAGCTTCAACAACAAATAAAATTAAATCTACTTCTCTTAATGTACTACTGGCAACTTTCATCATAAAGTCCCCAAGTTTATGCTTTGGTTTGTGAATCCCTGGCGTATCCATGAAAACAACTTGGGAATCGTTTCTAGTTAATACACCTTGAACTTTATTTCTCGTTGTCTGAGGCTTATCACTCATAATTGCAATTTTTTGCCCGACAAAATAATTTAACAATGTAGATTTACCTACATTGGGTCTTCCAATTATTGCTACAAAACCTGATTTAAAATTACTATTATTATTCATCCATATCCTCCGCTGTAAATGCTCCTGGTAATAATTCTGAAACCGTCATTTCTTGAACTTCACCATGTAAATTTGTTAAAATCACTTTCATATCTGGTGGACAAAGCTCTGATAGAACTTGTCTACATGCTCCACAAGGTGGTACTGGTCTATTCGTATCAGCTACAATCGCTATTGCAGCAAACTCCTTATCTCCTTCAGAAATCGCTTTGAATAATGCCGTACGCTCAGCACAGTTTGTTAACCCATATGAAGCATTCTCCACATTACACCCATGATATGTCTTCCCATCTTTCGTAAGTAAAGCTGCTCCTACTTGGAACTTTGAGTAAGGGACATATGCCTTCCCCATTGCCTTTTTGGCTTCATGCATTAATTGTTGTTTATCCATCTCCATCATCCTTTCTCTTTTTCACATGAATGACTAAGTTCTTTTCATCAACGACTGCTTCCTTTTTTAGCTTATCCCTTTTTTTAAGTTCTTCATCCTCATAATCAGGTGGAACAACGACTCCTCCTGAAATGATAAACTTTAATCCTTGTTCAACTGTCATATTTAAAACGATGACATCTTCTCTAGGAACTAATACAAGCCATCCTGACGTAGGATTTGGAGTAGTAGGTAAAAATACATTTATACAGTCTCTCGAAGTCAACCGCTGTACTTCTCCTCTAGATTCACCAGTTTGAAAACCAATCGTGTATAGACCTTTTCTTGGGTATTCTAAAAGTACTACTTGCTTAAAGGATGAACGCTCTTGGGCAAAGGCATGAATAATCTGTTCTACTGAGCTGTAAATTGAATTAGCAATCGGAATCTTTCGAAAGGTAAGGTCGATTTTCGTGAAAAGGTTATTCCCTTTACCTTTTAAGCGCATGGAACCTATCCAAGTTATTAAAATGATTGTTAATATAAAACCAATACCTAATAATCTCTCCGTAAAAGGCGTATACACACCTAAGAAATAAATACTGCCTTCTCTTATTGTAATAATATTAAGGGCTTTTAATATGTTTGTAATAAACTGACCAAGGAAAGCATCTATTAGAGAAAAAAGAAATTGAAGAACATAAATCGTTGCAATAGCTGGTAATAAAAAGATTAACCCTGCAATAATATTTTTTTGAAGCCTTTTCCACATTTAAGAATAGGACTCCTCTCGTTTCATATCAGGTATAATTCACCTGTCAAATTTCATATGTAAGAGGTGAGTGAAGACATAAACTACCGCAGTTCTTCACTCACACTCTAATCCTTTACCCTATTAACTCAATAATTGGCGGAATGAAAATGAGCAATCCAACAATTATCGCTACTAAACTAAAAATAAATACAGCTCCAGCTGATACATCCTTCGCTAATTTGGCTATGGGATGAAATTCATCTGTAATTAAATCAACCGTTCGTTCAATAGCTGTATTCATTACCTCTAAAGCCAACACTCCACCTATGACTACAATCAAAATAAGTTTATGCATTAAAGGGATATTTAAAAATATCGATAGAGCAATAACAAATACACTTGCCACTAGATGAATTCTCATATTTTGCTCTTTTTGTACTACATATTTCAAACCAGAACAAGCATAAACAAATGAACGAAGTAGGCGTTTAAATCCCCAACGATTTTTATCGTGTAAGCCCATATGCAGTTAAAATTTCCTCTTGTCTTGCAAACATCACTTTTTCTTCATTTTCATCAATATGATCGTAACCGAGTAAATGAAGAAAGCCATGTACTGCTAGAAAGGCTAATTCACGTTCAAATGAATGCTCATAACGGTTTGCCTGCTCTGTAATACGAGGAACAGAGATAATGATATCCCCTAATAAATTAGGCCCTTCTCCACCTACTATCTCCATTTCATCTTCACCTTGTTCATTTAACGCAAAGGAGATGACATCAGTAGGCTTATCCTTATCTCTGTATTCTCGATTAATTTCCTGTATCGTTTCATCATTAACAAAGGTAATTGAAACTTCTGAATCCATCTCCACAGATTCCATTTCAGCAGCCTTTGTTAATACATTAGTAACGAGCTCTAGCTGTTCTTCTTTTAATTCACCTGTTTCATCAACAGAATCAATTGCTAATCTCATGAGGAAGCCCCCTTTTCTTTTGGGTCATCAGGATATTCAATTCTCGAATGGAAAGTTCCTTTTAACGTTTCACAAATTGATTTCGCAATAACATCTAACTCCTTCAACGTTAAATCACATTCATTAAATTGACCATCTTCTAATCGGTCCGTAATAATCTTTCGAACCATCGTCTCAATTTTATCTGGTGATGGTTTAGCAATAGAGCGAACAGCTGCTTCAACACAATCTGCTATCCCCACAATTGCTGCTACTTTCGTCTGAGCTTTTGGCCCTGGGTATCGGAATTGAGATTCTGGTATCTTTTGTTCTGTTTCTTGGTTTGCCTTATGGTAAAAATACTTTAATAATGTCGTCCCATGATGTTGTTCGGCAATATCAATAATTTCTTTAGGCATCTTATACTCTCTTAACATTTCTGCTCCATCATATGGATGAGAGATAATAATCGTTTTACTTAGCTGAGGTGAAATTTTATCATGTGGATTTTCCATTTTCATCTGGTTTTCTATAAAGAAATGAGGTCTTTTCGTTTTCCCTAAATCATGATAATAAGATCCTACCCTCGCCAATAAACCGTTTGCCCCTATTGATTCACATGCAGCTTCTGATAAGTTCCCTACCATTACACTATGATGATACGTCCCAGGTGTTTCTGTTAATATTTTTCGTAGCAATGGATGATTGGGATTGGATAATTCGATAAGCTTTGTTGTCGACAATATTCCAAATCCAGCTTCAAAGAACGGCATTAAACCTAACGTTAATACAGCAGCTATAAAGCCCGAAAGAAATGCATAACCGAAATGTAATCCAATTTCAATCCAACTAAATTGAAAACCTTTTAATAATAATATTGAAGCGATTGTTAGCATATTAATAAATGAAACGAATAATCCAGCCTGTAAAATTCTTGTTATACGATTGGATTTCCCAAGAAAGTATACACCTGCAAAAGAGCTAAATAACACATAAACTCCAAAGGAAAAATTAAACGTACCTACCGTATCATTGTTAAAGATTACACTCGCACAAATAGCAAAGAAAATACTTGTAAATAAAGCTACTCTTTCATGAATCAACATTGTTAAAAGCATTGTTCCTACTGCTACAGGCACAATTAAGCCAATTGCTTGGAAATCAACTCTCTCTAACAAGCTCGAGATTTTCATTACTGAAATCGTAACAAAGAAAATAAGAACATACATAAGTAAGTGACTATTATTTGTTTTCACACTTGTTTTTGCTTCATTTAAATAATAAGATAGCATACCTACCATTAACAAAACCAATAAAGCTAATCCTAAATACGGATAAAAAGAAAATGAATCATCAAGAAGACCTACCATTCTTAGTTGCTCATAGGCTTCATGATTAATTGTTTCTCCAGCTTTCACAAGAAGCTGTCCTTCTCGAATAATAACAGGTTCAACTGCTTCTGCAGCCTCTCTTTTCAACTGTTCAGTTGCTGCATCATCGTAAATATAGTTCGGAATAATCGCAAATCTAGCTATTTCAATGATGGCATCATGTAGTCTCGTACTAATTGTTGAAATCACTACTTTATCTTCAACTGATTGCTTAGCATCATGTAAATCATTAATAGCTATTTTCTGACTCATTACTTCAAAAACCGCATTCGTAGTAGCTTCTCTAGATAATTTAAGCTGTGATTCACTCGTTTGTATTAATGTTAGTACCGTTTCATTGGACAAGTCATTGCTCGTCCCAGAGGAGATGACGTCCTGTACATAGTTAAGACGATTGTTCAAAATTTCTTCCTCTGTTAATTCACTTTCTAGGCTGAGCTTTTCCACTTCCTCTGCATATTCACGATTAACTTGTTTAATTAAATCAAATATATCATTAATTCTTTCAACCTGATGCTGGGCGTAATCCTTTTTTTCAAAAACAGGACCTATTGCATCTGTTGCTTCTTTCTTCTTTAAATCGGTTGCTATTTTATTCTCTACCGTTATAGGAGCTCTTATATCATTTTCTGCTACTGATGAAAGACTTACATCTACTTTTTCAGGAATAACATTATCAATCATAGATACAAATAGTATAATTCCTAGAATGATAAATAGAATGAATCTTATATAACGGTGATCACGAATGCCTTTCCACCATTTCATCTGGTCTATTGGTGCTCGTTTATTCAACATCCTTCACCTCATTTAACCTCTAATTTCAGCTAATTTTATACCATCTTTGACACAAAAACCATACTATTAATTTAACTGTACTTAAATAGTTAAGAAAAATCGACAAAAGTGTGCTCAAAAGGAAAATCTTTTTGAACACACACTATAAAAGAAAACCCTCATGTAGAGGGTCTCTTAGCTAATCTTGGATTGGTTTTTGTTCTGCTTTGTCATAAGCATCTAATACTCGTTGTACAAGGGTGTGTCTAACAACATCAGTTGGCTGTAGATAGATAAAATCAATTTCAGACACTTTGTTTAAAATATCTATCGCAACTTTTAATCCAGACTTCTTCCCTTTTGGTAAATCTACTTGAGTGAGGTCCCCATTAACAACCATCTTCGAACCGAAACCTAATCTAGTTAGAAACATCTTCATCTGCTCTTGAGTTGTATTTTGAGCCTCATCTAATATAACAAATGAGTCATCTAACGTACGCCCTCTCATATACGCAAGAGGTGCCACCTCAATTGTACCACGCTCCATTAAACGAACTGTATGCTCCATTCCTAGAACATCATGTAGCGCATCATATAGAGGTCTTAAGTATGGATCTACTTTCTCCTTCAAATCACCTGGTAGGAAGCCTAAGCTCTCCCCTGCCTCTACTGCTGGTCGAGTTAAAACAATTTTCTTTACTCGTCCATCCTTAAGTGCGGTAACAGCCATAACAACTGCTAGATAAGTTTTCCCTGTACCTGCAGGACCGATACCGAAGACCATGTCCCTTTTTCGAATAGCTGTTACATAATGCTTCTGCCCTAATGTCTTAACAGAAATAGGCTTTCCCTTTGCATTAACTGCTATTTTCTCTTGGTATAAATCTAAAAGCTCTGATAATATGCCACGTTCCGCTAACTGCAGTGCATAAACAACGTCTCGCTCAGAAATTGTAACACCTTTACGTATTAAGGAAACTAACGTGTTTAATATGTTCTCAATCGTTTCAACTGTTTTATCATCACCTGAAATGGCTACTTCTTCTCCTCGGGTAACAATATCAACACCTAGTTTTTCCTCAATACGTCGTAAGTGGGAATCATGTGGACCAAATAAAGCTTGAGTTTCATTAGCGTCTTTTACTTGTAACTGAATCAACTTCATTTCTGACAATAGACTCAATCCCCTTGAATGATCGGTTGCTCCGATGTAATGTCTTCTATAACTTGGTAATGGATCTTTAATTTAACTTTACCATTCTCAATCGTTTGGTGCAAAACTTTTTCACCTTTAATCTCTGCATCGTCTGAAATTTTCTCTTCTATTTCGCGTCTAGACATTTCCTTCGCAACAGATACTGCTTCTTCCTCTGTATAGTCTCGGTCGAATGTTTGTTTTTCAAACCATTCACTCTTCCTATATTGTACAGGTAAGCTCCATTTTAAAAGTCTAAAATTACTTTTTCTTTCAAATACTTCAGATTCCACAAAGTCTGGCTCAGTAAATCCCCAGATAGGAACATTAAATTCACCAAAGGAGAGGTAATGTAATGATTTACTTTCTCCTGTTAATGTTTCAAATGTTGTAGAAAGAGGAATACTCACTTCGGACTTGTACCAAATTTCACCAAGAACAACCGCTTTCGCCGGTACGATTTCGGTCTTTCCTTCTTTCCCAATAAATCCAGAAATAAGTAAATCTCCTTTATTAACATAATCATTAGGTTGCACTTGAGATTGGCCCTGTTCAACAAACAAATCATGAATTACAGCTTTTTTCTTTGCTACTAGATGTCTTGGACTTAACTGTTGTTGTTCTTCTGGCAATGTTTGTTCTACAACTTCAAAGTGAAAGGTCGTCCCATTTAATCTCACCCCAACCCAAGTTGCATCCTCTATTTGGTCGGTTACGACTTTCTGTATATCCTCAACACTAGGAAGTAAAAATAAAAACTTCCCCCGTTCTATACCTAGTTCACTAACTACTTTCTGTAGTTCGTGCTCAACCTTTGGTGAGGCACCGTCAATACTAATGTTCCAAACAATATTAGATAAAATAAAAAGTATCAGACCAAAAGAAGCTAAGCCAGCGACAAAACCACCTCTAGATAACATCTTTTTATAAAGGAAGGGAAGTCCTCTCTTTTCTGTAAAAGTTACTTTACAATTGGTCATTCTTAGTAAAGGACGCAGCCTTTTAACATCTTCTAACGAAACATAACATATAATTCTTGTTTCCCCAACACGTTTGATATTCCATACGTATAGCTCATTTTGTATACATCTGTTTAAAAACCTCTCTATGTATGGCCCATCAATCCTAATACGAACGTATCCAATAAAGAAATTCATCCATACGTTTTTCATCCAACCCCTCCTGTACACTCTTCATCATTCATTTAGATATAAGACTTGGTCAATCTTTCCCTCTAAAAGAAGCTCTTCTGGTAAAATTGTTTTAATCACAAATTGCTCACCTTTGATAAGTAACTGTCCTTGCTCTAATAAAAGCCGTAACTCTTGATTAGAAAATTGAAGGACACCTCTATGGTTTTCAATATAAATATGAATTTGACCAATCATAGTAATCCTCGGCAGATCCATCATTACATCTGCGGGAAGTTCCATTTGATCTGTCATCCATTTTTTGAATCGATGCTTAAATTTTTTCATGATGAGAACCTCCTCTCCTCTCATTTTTATGAAGGAACCATCGTATCTATCACTAAAACTTTCTCTTCAATTAAGAAACATTAAAAAAGGAATAAGGGTTGCATAAAAAATTCTTATAGAAACTTTTTTTGGAAAGTTAAGTACAACAAAAAACGAGGGGTGCTGAAAAAATCTAAAGTATAGGATCCAAGAAACTAAACACACTTTTTCAAACCTCTTCAAAAACAAAAAAAACAAGGATAAGCAAAAATTTGCTTATCCTTGTCTACGGAATCGATTATTTGAGTTATGTGGCCTTTGGGCACGTGGTTTCCCAAGCACCTCTGACCATATAACCCCCTTCATTGCTTCCTCATTTGTTATTTTATTAAAATTTAAACCTAAAGATGAAGATTTCCTACCAATTTCATTAGAGAAAATCGGAGAACTTTCTTCAATATTGCCTTTAGAAATATCGTTTCTCTTTAGTCTTATTTCTTCTTTTTTCTGAAGTAACTCTGCTCTTCTTTGCTCAATTGCTTCTACATGCTGACTAAGCTCACTAGGTGACGATACTTCTGTACGTTCAGGTCTTACCTGTGATGGACTACTTTGTTCTTGATTGGTCTGACTTCCTTCTTGCTTGAAAATTTCTTTCCAATCAACCTGGTCCTCTGCAGGCCTTCGTTGACGTCTTTGAGGAGATTCTTCCTTCTTTTCCCCTCTCATGAAAAAGTTAAATAAAGCACCTAAAATCAAAAGTATGAAAAAGAGATTTCCAAAAATAAAATCAGATATTGCTTCTAATGGCATGACAGTCTCCTCCTTTCAAGAAGACACAGCAAGATTATTGCTTATCTCTGTTATCCTCATCGGTTGCTTTACCGATGGAGTCTCTCATATCTGTATCAGCCATGATGTTTTGATAGTTCATATAATCCATTACACCCATATTTCCTTTTTTCAATGCTTCTGAAAGGGCCATAGGTACTTCTGCCTCTGCCTCTACTACCTTCGCACGCATTTCTTCTACGCGAGCTTTCATTTCCTGCTCTTGCGCTACAGCCATTGCACGACGTTCTTCCGCTTTTGCTTGAGCAATCTTCTTATCTGCCTCTGCTTGGTCAGTTTGTAATTCGGCACCAATATTTTTACCGATATCAATGTCCGCAATATCAATCGAAAGAATTTCAAATGCTGTACCTGCATCTAAGCCTTTTGATAAAACTGTTTGTGAAATCATATCAGGATTTTCAAGTACTTTCTTATGATTAATAGCAGAACCGATTGTAGATACAATCCCTTCACCTACACGAGCGATTACTGTATCCTCACCAGCACCCCCAACTAAACGGTCAATGTTTGCACGAACTGTAATACGTGCCTTTGCTTTTACTTCAATACCATCCATTGCAACACCAGCAATGAAAGGTGTTTCGATAACTTTAGGGTTTACACTCATTTGTACAGCTTCTAATACGTCACGACCTGCTAAATCAATTGCAGCAGCTCTTTCAAACGTTAACTCAATGTTTGCACGTTGAGCAGCAATTAATGCATTTACCACACGGTCAACATTACCACCAGCTAAGTAATGACCTTCTAGCTTACTTGTGTTTAAGTCAAGTCCCGCTTTTACCGCTTTAATTAACGGGTTAACAACACGAGCAGGGATTACACGACGTAACCTCATACCTACTAATTCAAAAATCCCAATTTTAACCCCAGCAGCTAACGCTGAAATCCATAGCATTACTGGTACAAAAGTAAATAGAACAGCTAATGCAATAATAATAAGACCAACGACAACTAATAACATAATATCTGTCATTTAATAATTCCTCCTTTGTGTAATAAACTTACATATCTTTAACTTCCCTCACAACAATACGCGAGCCAGAAGTATAGACAACCTGTATTTTCTTGCCCTGTTCAATATATCCTCCCTCAGAGACTACGTCAAGGCGTTCATGACCAAAAACTGCCGAGCCAGAAGGACGAAGTGGTGTTAATGTTTCACCAGTCTGTGCTAGTAACTCTTCTCTTGTTGCATTCGAAATATACCCTTCTTCAGTTGATGTAGCACCAGTGAAAACAATTTTTTTCATTGGACCTCTATTTCCAAAATATTTAAAAATGAAGATAGAAGCAATCACTGTAACTACTACTGCAATAAGAATAGCAACCAGCATATTCACTGTAGAATACGAAGCTAAAATCATACTTCCGATTATTGCTCCAATTCCTAAGACCCCAAATATTCCAAAGCCTGGGACGAATATTTCAATGAGGATTAATAAAATACCAGCACTAAATAAAATAATCGTTTCAAAGCCAGCAAAACCAGCAAACAGATGCCCAAAGAAAAACAATAGTAAAGCACTTAGTCCCATAATCCCAGGAACACCAAAACCAGGAGAATAAAGCTCTAATACAAGTCCTAAACTTCCTACAGATAGAAGTATTGGGATAACAATTGGATTTGTAACAAAGCGAGCAATTTGTTCAGCAAAGCTCACTTCCATATCACGCTCAATTGCATTTTCAAGCTCTAGAAATTGTAAGAGCTCATCACGATTTGAAGCAATTGCCTCCGCATAACCTACCTCTAACGCCTGATTAGCAGTAAGGGTTAATAATTTCCCAGATTCAGCACCATAGTCTGGCAAATCTACATCTTTGTCAGCCATAGCCAAAGCATAAATTGGGTCACGTTCATTTAATTCTGCGGCTGCTCTCATTTCACTTAACCAATAGGATTGTGTCTTTTCTTCTGCTGCACTTCCAGCAGAATCAATTACTGCTGCAGAACCCATATTCGATGCAGGGGCCATAACAATTTGGTCAGCATTTAATGAGATATAAGCACCTGCTGAAATAGCATTATTTACTACATATGCAGTGATAGGTGTTCTAGTTGAACGTAAAATCCCCGCAATATTCCCCGCCGCATCAACCGCACCACCTGGTGTATCTACCTCCAGTACGATATGGTCTGCGCCTTCTTCCAAAGCAGTCGTTATTGACCGTTGAATAAAGGCTTCTAATCCACGTTCTACAGCTTGTTCTACCGGTATATAAAAAACAACCGGACGAGACTCATCTTCTTGACTCTGTACAAGCCCTTGAATCGGAATTAAAATAAGTGCTACGACAATGAGAGATAAGAAAAATATACTTTTCAAACTCCGTTGTGTCACTTCTTGTCCCCCTTTTCTTACAAAACTCATTAGTCTTCTGGTTTATACTTTATACTTCACTACTATATACGTATATAATATGCCTTGGTTCCAAAAAAATTTAGCGTGTACATTAATTAAAACAAATTTCTCCAGGATACTCAAATCATATCAAGCTCATATTATGTAGTTATATGAAAAATATCAATTATGTACTATAGATCAATAAGGCGAGCAACAACATAAAAGGCCTTACCAATCATTACGAGTGGCAAGGCCTAATTTGTCATCTTTTATGATAAATGTTGTTGTACAAGACGATTCACAAGACCACCATCAGCTTTTCCTTTAACCTTTGGCATGATGGCTCCCATCACTTTACCCATATCTGCTTTAGAAGTTGCACCGACTTCACCAATTGTTTCTTTGACGATAGTAGATACTTCTTCTTCAGAGAGTTGCTCAGGCATATAGTGCTCTAAAATAGCAAGCTCATTCTGCAACTGGGCAGCCAAATCTTCACGGCCTGCTTTTTCAAACTCATGGAGGGAATCCTTGCGTTGTTTCAGTTCGCGATTCAAAACCGTCAATGAGTCATCTTCTGTTAGCTCACGCCCAAATTTAATTTGTTCGTTTTGTAAAGAAGATTTCACCATACGGATGACAGAGAGTTTCTGTTTATCTTTGTTCTTCATCGCTTCCTTCATATCTTGGTTTAAACGATCAAGAAGACTCACTAAAAACACCTCTCTTAATTAGAACTTACGCTTTCTTGCCGCCTCAGACTTTTTCTTACGCTTAACACTAGGCTTCTCATAGTGCTTACGCTTTTTCACTTCAGCTAATGTACCTTCCTTAGAAAGTGATCTCTTGAAGCGACGAAGAGCAGCATCGATCGATTCATTTTTGCGAACACGAGTTTCTGCCATCTTAATTTCCCTCCCTCCGAAACAACCAACTAACGCCTGTTTTTTTTCCGAAAATAATACTAGATATTATAAAATGTACCATCTTCTCATTGCTATTTAAACTAGCTAAAAAACAAGTCTTTTTTGATTATAATACAATCAATTACATAGGTCAACTTATATTTAATTATAAATGATGATTTATGAATTACTAATTGCAAGATTTTTTTATTTATAAAACTGTTACAAATAAATTAACTTGATCTACAAAACAATTATTGATTTTCAAATTCATCATTCATAATTTATAATTCATAATTAATTTAGTCATGCTTGTTCTTCCTTGTCCATAGAATGGTAAAGAGGTGGTTCAATGGCACAGGAATTGTTTACTTTATTTGCAGTTTTTATTGCCCTTTTTCTTTTCGGTATGACCGTAATGAGAACTGGCTTAAAAAACGTAGTAGATAATAAATTTAAGCAAACCCTTATTTCATTAACTAATACACCGTTAAAGGGTCTTTTAGTTGGAACAATCGTCACCGCATTATTGCAAAGTAGCTCTGCTGTAATGATTATTACTGTTGGTCTTGTGGCAGCTGGATTTATTACTTTTAAACAATCCATAGGTGTTATATTAGGAACAAATATAGGTACTTGTATAACTTTAGAGATTATTGCTTTTGATCTCTCTTCCCTTATATTACCGATGCTCCTACTTGGTGTTTTCATGCTCATGATTCCCAAACATCTTACATACTGTATTGGATGTGTTTCCTTTGGATTAGCTTGTATTTTCATAGCCATGCAAGGTCTCGAGAAGTTAGCATACCCTTTAGCTTCATTACCTTTCACTCATTCCTTCTTCCAGCTTACGAATGAGAGTGAATTAATAGGAGTTGGTGTTGGTACTGCAATGTCTGCAATTATTCAGTCAAGTACAGCAACAACTGCTATAACGATGGGCTTTATGAACCAAGATATGCTAGCATTACCTGCTGGAATTGCCATTATGTTAGGAGCTAATATCGGAACTTGTTTTTCTGCCTTTTTAGCAAGTGTTGGGGCAAATCATACTGCAAAATTAGTTGCCTTTGCTCACATCTGGTTAAATATTGTAGGAGTACTTTTATTTTTACCATTAATCGGTTGGCTAGAGTCCATCTCTAGTTCATTGACTTCTTTACCAAACCTCCAGCTAGCTCATGCAAGTACAATTTTTAACATTATTTCTTCTCTTATCGTATTACCATTTGTTCATTATTTTTCAAAATTTATCCTATATGTTCATGGAAAGAAATAATTCGTAATGTAAAAGCCGAGTCCTTAAAAAGAGGCTCGGCTTTTACATTACAATTTCTAATTCAATATTTAATAGCTGGCATCTGATACTTCACCTTTGACGATTGCAATTCCCGCACTTGCTCCAATTCTAGTTGCTCCTACTTCTATCATGGCTAAAGCAGTTTGGCGGTCTCTTACCCCTCCAGAGGCTTTTACACCGATAGTAGGACCGACCGCTTCTCTCATTAGCTTAATATCTGGAAGTGTAGCTCCTCCTATCGAAAATCCAGTAGATGTCTTAACAAAATCTGCTCCTGCCTTTACAGAAAGCTGACAAGCTCTCAACTTTTCCTCATCTGTCAATAAAGAAGTTTCAATAATAACTTTCGTTAATGCACTGCCTTTTGCAGCGTCTACAACCGCTCGAATATCTTGCTCTACTAAAGAATCGTTTTTATCCTTTAATGCCCCAATATTAATGACCATATCTATTTCTGTTGCCCCATTCTCAATCGCATTCTTTGTCTCAAATGCTTTTACTTCTGGAGTAGACGCTCCTAAAGGAAAGCCTATAACCGTACATACCTTAACATTAGGCTTGTCCTTTAACTCTTCATAGGCAACAGATACCCATGTAGGATTAATGCATACAGACGCAAAATCAAATTCTGCAGCTTCTTTAGATAATTGAATAATTTGTTCTTTTGTAGCCTCAGGCTTTAGTAATGTATGATCAATCATACGTGCAATTTTATCACTCAAAAAGTACACCCTTTCATCACTTTGTTATTTAAACTTTACAAAACTTTATGTATTTTTCCAATTTAATCCTACCACATCGACAAAGGTTGAATAAGCGAACATGAACTTATTATGTGCAATTATAACCATAAACATGAAAAAACTTAGTAACTCATGTCTATGAGCTACTAAGTTCTTTTATTTCATACTAGCGACCTCTTCTTTTACAACTCGTACAAATTCACCTTCATTGTATGGGTAACCAGCTTTTATAACTTTTACTTTTACAATTTCACCAATCATGTCTTTATCAGCAGTAAATTTTACCTTCAAGTAGTTATCAGAGTAGCCAGTATACATCCCTGATTCTGGATTTTCTTTATCCTTTTCTTCAGGAATAACCTCTAGAACTTCTCCTTCAAACTTTGATGAGTACTCTTTTGCAAGCTGGTTTGAAAGCTCAATTAAACGATGAACACGTTCATTTTTCACGTCTTCATCTACTTGGTCTTCCATTCTTGCAGCTGGCGTACCAGTTCTCTTTGAATATGGGAATACGTGAAGCTCAGAAAATTGATGTTTCGCAATAAAATCATACGTTTCTTGGAATTCTTCTTCCGACTCACCAGGGAAACCAACAATTACATCAGAAGTTACCGCTAAACCAGGTAATACTTCTTTCAAACGATCAATTCGCTCACCAAAGAATTCCATCGTATATTTACGTCGCATACGTTTTAGAACTGTATCTGAACCAGATTGTAGAGGAATGTGTAAATGGCGAACTACCTTCTCAGAACGGTCAATTACACGAATTACTTCATCGGTAATTTGACTAGCTTCTATTGAAGAAATTCGAATTCTCTTTAACCCTTCTACCTTCTCTAAATCTTCTAAAAGCTGTGCAAGACTATAATCCTTCAAGTCTTCACCGTATCCACCTGTATGGATTCCTGTTAGAACAATTTCTTTATAACCAGCTTCTACTAATTGTGTCGCTTGTTTCACTACATCGACAGGGTCTCTTGAACGCATTAACCCACGAGCCCATGGAATAATACAGAATGTACAGAAGTTATTACAGCCCTCTTGAATCTTAAGAGAAGCTCTCGTACGGTCAGTAAATGAAGGAACATCAAGTTCTTCGTATACTCTCGTCTTCATAATGTTTGATACACCATTTATTGGTTCACGTTCTTTTTTGTATTGTTCAATATACTCAAGCATCTTCTTACGATCTTGAGTACCAACAACAACGTCTACACCAGGGATTGCCATTACTTCAGCAGGAGATGTTTGAGCATAACAACCTGTTACACAAATAACAGCATCAGGATTTCTTCGAATTGCTCGACGAATAACTTGTCGACTCTTTTTATCACCAGTATTCGTCACTGTACATGTATTAATTACATATACATCAGAAGCCCCATCAAAATCTACTTTATCATAACCCTCTTGCTGAAACAGTTGCCAAATTGCTTCTGTCTCGTAATGATTGACCTTACAGCCTAATGTATGAAATGCAACTGTTGGCATTGTTCTTTCACCTCAATATTTCAAAATGATACGAAACAGCAGATAAAAAATACAACGGTGCTGTTTCCGTACGCAAAATTCTAGGTCCGAAGCTAGCACGTATAAAACCAGCTTCATCTAATTTATTAACTTCTTCTTCAGAGAGTCCACCTTCAGGACCAACTAATACAAGCGCCTTGTCTCCTGGCTTCAATGAGTTTAATGCTCTCCCTAAGCCCAGATGTTCTCCTTCTTTAGCACTCTCTTCATAGGCTACTATTTTTACATCGTATTGCTGATTAACAGAAAGTAATTCAGCTAACGACATCGTTTGTTCAACTGTTGGTAGATAGCTACGGTGTGACTGTTCTGCTGCCTCTTTTGCAATTTTAGATAAACGCTCTATCTTCTTTCCTTCTTTCTTCTTGTCCCATTTCACTATTGAACGAGAAAGAGAAACAGGAATAAAAGAGGAAGCACCAAGCTCTGTACCTTTTTGTACAACATACTCTAATTTATCACCCTTTGGGAGGCCTTGAGCAATCGTTATATGCACTGATAATTCACTATTGTTAGTAATGTCAGAGAGTATCGTTGCAACAATCTCTTCTTCAGAAATTGAGGCAATCTCACAATTAACAACACGAGACTCACCATCACTACAAATAATTTTGTCACCAATACCCATTCGCATGACTCGGCTAATATGTTTTACATCATCACCATTTATAACTACTTGTTCATCTACCATTTGTTCTTTATTAATAAAATAGCGTTGCACAACCACTCACCTGCTACTATCGAAGTTTACACTGAAATGACAGTGTTTATTTTACGCCTTTTTTGCAATTATGGCTACCCAATCTTCTAGTTGCAATGTTTCCTCGATTACAAAACCATGGGAAAGAAGGGCATCTTTTACTTCTTCCTTCTTTCTCGAAATTATTCCTGATGTAATAAAGGTACCATTTGGTTTAAGTACCCTTGCCGCATCTTGAACAAATTGAACAATAATTTCAGCTAAAATATTAGCTACAATTGTATCATACGGCCCATCTATCCCTTGAATTAAGTTGTTCTTCTTAACAGTTACTTGTTCAGAAACATGATTCAACTCAACATTCATCGTTGCACTTTCTACAGCAACATCATCAAGATCTAGAGCTAATACTTCCTTTGCTCCTAGTTTTGCGGCAGCGATACTTAATACACCAGAACCAGTTCCAACATCAATAACTCGTTCTTCTTTACCAAGCATTTTTTCTAAGGCTTGAATACATAATACTGTTGTTGGATGAGTCCCTGTTCCAAATGCCATACCTGGATCAAGCTCAATAATCTTTTCTCCTTCAACAGGCTCATACTCCTCCCACGATGGAGTAATAGTAATTGAGTTAGAGATTTTTACTGGCTTATAATATTTCTTCCAAGCCGTTTCCCAATCTTCTTCATGTACTTCAGCCAATGTCACCTTATTAAAGCCCAAGTCAATGTTATGAGCCGATAACCCGTCAATTTCTAACTTAATTTCTTCAACTGTTTCAGCTAATGAGCTAGTTACAGGGAAATATGCCTTAATAATAACTCCTTCTTCTGGATAATCATCAGGAGAGAGTTGGTACATTTCGCCTAAGTGGCCGCCCCAATCCTTTGTTAAGTCCTGAGGATCTTCAATCACAACTCCACTCGCACCTGCCTCATGTAAAATATTACAGACCGGCTCTACAGCTTCCTCTGTTGTATGAATGCTAAACTCCGACCACTTCATTAATACCAACTCCATTTCCTGTAATAAGAAAAACGCAAAGCGTCTTTTCTTTGTTATTCTCCCTTAAACGCTCGTTTCACCTTTGTAAAAAAGTTTTCAGTTTGTTCATCAGCAGGCTGCGAACCAGTAATTTGAGCAAATTCACGTAATAGGTCCTTTTGCTTTTCCGTTAAGTTAGTAGGTGTATTAACCTTTACAATCACATGCTGGTCCCCGTGACCTCTACCATGAACATTAGGTATACCTTTTCCTCTTAAGCGGAATACTTTACCTGTTTGCGTTCCTGCCGGGATTTTTATTTTTACTTTACCATGCAAAGTAGGTACTTCGATTTCATCACCTAGTGCAACTTGCGTGATTGTTAATGGCATTTCTAGGAATACGTCATCGCCATCACGCTCGAATAATTCATGATCCTTCACACTGAATACAACATAAAGATCACCAGGAGGTCCACCATTTACGCCATCTTCACCTTGCCCAGAAATACGAATTTGTTGTCCATTGTCAACACCCGCAGGTACCTTGACCTTAATTTTCTTTCGTTTACGAACTTTCCCTTTACCGCCACACGTCGTACACTTATCTTTAATCATCTTCCCTGTACCTTCACAATGATTACAAACTCGACGATTAACTATACGGCCGAATGGAGTATTTTGTTCAATATTTAATTGACCAGCTCCATTACAATGTGAACATGTTTCTGGACTAGTTCCTGGCTTTGCTCCCGAGCCATCACATGTTGAACATTCTTCTTCTTTCGGTATTTCAATTTCTGTTTCTTTTCCGAATACTGCTTCTTTAAATTCAAGTGTCATCGTGTATTGAAGATCTGCTCCTTGTCTAGGTGCATTCGGGTTTCTACGACCACTACCGCCACCAAAGAACATATCAAAAATATCACCGAATCCGCCACCAAAGTCGCCAGCTCCGCCACCAAAGCCCTGATTTGGATCAGCATGACCAAACTGGTCGTAATTCGCTTTTTTCTGCGGATTACTTAACGTATCATAGGCATCTTTCACTTCTTTAAATTTATCTGAGGCATCTGGTGCTTTATTTACGTCTGGATGGTATTTTCGAGCGAGTTTTCTGTAGGCTTTTTTAATTTCATCTTCTGAAGTACCTTTTTCTACCCCAAGTACTTCATATAAGTCTCGTTTACTCATGCTATCCACTCCCGATTACTTTTAGAAAACATTCATGTCTTCTTTTTAGGTACGCTTTTACATAACGATTATCTTACCATTATATCTTTCATCCTTGCAATACAAACTAATTTATATGTTTTCAAGGTAATATAAGAAAAAGTTCATTACTAGCAAAAAGTCAAAGTCAAGATAACCTGACTTTGACTTTTCGCATTAGTTATTACTTTTTCTCTTCTTCTTTTACTTCTTCGTACTCTGCATCAACTACATTATCATCTGCTTGTTGCTCTGCTCCACCTTCAGCACCTTGTGCTTGTTGTGCGGCTTGAGCTGCTTGCTCGTATAATTTAGTAGAAAGCTCTTGAACGATTGTTTGAAGTTCGTCTTTAGCGGTACGAATTGCTTCAATATCCGTTCCTTCTAAAGCAGTTTTTACTTTTTCTTTTGCTTCATTTGCTTTATCAATCTCTGCTTGTTCTACGTTTTCAGCTAAGTCTTTTAATGTTTTTTCTGTAGTAAACACTAATTGGTCAGCTTCGTTACGAAGTTCAACTTCTTCACGACGCTTCTTATCTTCCTCAGCATTTGCTTCAGCGTCTTTTACCATTTTTTCAATCTCATCATCAGAAAGACCAGATGAAGAAGTGATTGTAATTGACTGCTCTTTGTTTGTACCAAGATCTTTCGCTTTAACATTTACGATACCATTTGCATCAATATCGAAAGAAACTTCGATTTGCGGCACACCTCTTGGAGCTGGCGGTAAATCTGTTAATTGGAAACGACCTAATGTTTTGTTGTAAGCAGCCATTTCACGCTCACCTTGAAGAACATGAATATCAACAGATGGTTGGTTATCAGCCGCCGTTGAGAATGTTTGAGACTTACTTGTTGGAATAGTAGTGTTACGGTCAATTAACTTCGTGAACACTCCACCCATTGTTTCAATCCCTAGTGATAATGGCGTAACATCTAAAAGAACTACATCTTTAACGTCCCCTGTTAATACACCTGCTTGAACTGCTGCACCTAGCGCAACAACTTCATCTGGGTTTACACCTTTATGAGGGTCTTTTCCAGTTAATTTCTTAATTGCTTCTTGAACTGCTGGAATACGAGTTGAACCACCAACTAGGACTACTCTATCAATTTCATTTGCTGTTAAACCAGAATCCTTTAATGCTTGGCGTGTTGGACCCATCGTACGTTCTACTAAATCACTAGACATCTCTTCAAACTTTGCACGAGTTAACGTAAGCTCTAAATGCTTCGGTCCAGTTGCATCAGCAGTAATGAATGGTAAAGAGATTTGTGTTTGCGTTACACCTGATAAATCTTTTTTCGCTTTTTCGGCTGCATCTTTTAAACGTTGCATTGCCATTTTATCT